>SKPT01000099.1 GCA_007119405.1 Phycisphaeraceae bacterium | reverse complement strand
GCCGGCATGCTCGCCAGCTACGGGCTGGTGCACCTGGAGGCGAAGCTGACCCGTCGCGTCTACTGGCGCCGCTTCGCCGCCGCCGTGCTCATGACCGCCGCCGTGGCGCTGTTCGTCCTGGCGGGGACGGAGGGCTAGGCTCCGGCCGCAAAACGAATCACCGGGGGTGCCACGGCTTGTCCCGAAGGGCAAGCCGTGCGATCTGGCACAGGCGCACGGCTTGCCGCTTCGCGATCAAGCCGTGGCACCCAACGCCGTGAACTTCACGCGTGGCGGCGCTGATGTAGGGTGGGTAGAGCGAAGCGAAACCCACCACGATGCTCGTAGATCCAAGGCAAGACTTGTGGGTTTCGCTTCGCTCTACCCACTCTACATCAATAGTTCACGGCGTTGCGTGGCACCCCGAGTACGTCCCATCGGGGTAAATTCAACCATTCAATGGCCAATAAGATATACCCGATACCCCCTCACTCCCTGTCGCGCTCATTCGTCGCTACGACCTCACGGCCGCGCTGGTCACGCGGTTGTCGCAGTCACCCGTGCGCTCGAGTTCGTCAAGGTTTGCCAGTGTCGTTTCCGCGATGTTGGCCAACGCCTCGCGTGTGAAGAAGCCCTGGTGGGCGGTCACCAGCACGTTAGGGAAGGTCGTCAGGCGGGCGAAGACATCGTCGTGGATCACCTGGTCCGACAGATCGCGGAAGAACAGGCTCGATTCCTCCTCGTACACATCCAGCCCCAGGTACCCGATCCGCCCCGACTTCAGCCCCTGGATCACATCGGTGGTCTCGATCAGCGCCCCGCGGCCGGTGTTGATCAGCATCACGCCCGGCTTCATGCGCTCGATTGCCGCCGTGTCGATCATGTGGTACGTCTGCGGCGTCAACGGGCAGTGCAGGCTGATGATGTCGCTTGCGGTGAAGAGCTCATCCAACGCGACGTAGCGCATGCCCAGGTCGCGGCAGGCGTCGCTGGGGTAGGGGTCATGCCCCAGCAGCTCGCAGCCGAAGCCGACCATGATCTGCGCCATCACCGTCCCGATCTGCCCGGTGCCGACGATGCCGATGGTTCGGCCATGGAGGTCGAAGCCCATCAGCGAGTTCAGCGAGAAGTTGCCCTCACGGACGCGGGCGTGGGCGCGGTGGAACTTGCGGTTGAGCGTGAGGATGAGCCCGACGGTGTGCTCGGCCACGGCGTGCGGCGAGTAGGCCGGTACGCGCACCACGTCGATGCCCAGCTCATCCGCAGCCACCAGATCGACGTTGTTGAACCCGGCGCAACGCAGCGCCACGTGCCGCGTGCCGGCCTCATGCAGCGCCCCCAGCGTCGGGCCGTCGAGCACGTCATTGACGAACACGCACACGGCGCGGAACCCGCCCGCCAGCGGGACGGTGTCCAGCTCCAGCCGGGGCTCGAAGTGGTGCAGCTCGTGATGATGCCGCTCGTTGGCGCCCTCCAGCGACTCGCGATCGTACGGCTTGCTCGAAAAGACGGCGACCTTCATGCCATGCCCCTTCATGCGGTGGTCATGGCAAGCGTAGCACGGCGGCTCACATCGGAACAAGGGTGTCACTGACAAGCGGAGTCCGCGAAGCTCATCAGCGGCCCGTGCCCACACGCACTGACAAGGCCGCGGACGGCCTTGTCAGTGGCAGCCATCGCCGTCACCCTGTCTCGTGGCGGCGTGGTTGTAGGGTGGGTAGAGCAAAGCGAAACCCACCGGATTTGTCGAGGATCTCCGACTTTCGTGGTGGGTTTCGCCTCGCTCTACCCACCCGACAACGGACCATCACGGCGTTGCGTGGCGACCGTTCATCACATCGTCGGCCGATACCGCTCCGGCAGGTGGCGGATCACCAGCTTCTCCAGCTCCACGACGACGTAGACGATCACGCCCGCCAGGATCAGGCTGCCCCACATCCACCACGGCACCGCAACCGTGTCGAACAGCGTGTTCGACAGCGGCAGGTAGGTCCACAGCAACTGCATGGCCGCCACCAGCCCGATCGCGTAGAGCACGTATCGGCTGCCGAGCAGCCCTCGGAACCCGACCACCGGGTCGAGGATCCGCCTCGTGTTGAACAGGTAGAACGCCTCGCACACCACCAGCGTGTTCACCGCGAGCGTGCGTGCCAGCATCAGGTAGTCTTCGCCGAAACGCTCTTCACCGAAGTAGCCGAAGATCGTCACGAACGCCCCATACACGAAAATCCACATCAGCACCGACACGAACGCGATCCGCCACAGGAAAAACCGCGACAGAATCGGCTCGCGCGGCTTGCGCGGCCGGCGACGCATCACGCCCGGCTCCGGCGGCTCGAACGCCAGCGCCAGCGCCATCGTCACTGTCGTGATCATGTTCACCCACAGAATCTGCACCGGCGTGATGGGCAGCTCCAGGCCCATGAAAATCGCCCCCATGATCGCCAGCGCCTGCGCCCCGTTGGTCGGCAGAATGAACAGGATCGCCTTCTGAAGGTTGTTGTAGACCGTCCGCCCCTCCTCCACCGCATGGGCGATCGAGGCGAAGTTGTCGTCGGCCAGCACCATGTCCGAGGCTTCCTTGGCCGCCTCCGTCCCCTTCTGCCCCATCGCCACCCCCACGTCGGCACGCTTCAGCGCCGGAGCGTCGTTGACCCCGTCGCCGGTCATCGCCACCACCTGGTCCCGGCCCTGGATCGCCTCGACCAGCCGCAGCTTGTGCGCCGGGTTCACGCGGGCGTAGACGTCCACCTCGCGCACGCGCTCGCGCAGCGTCTCGTCGTCGATCTCGTCGAGCTCACGCCCCGTGATCGCCGGCTTGTCCTCGCCGCCGATGCCCAGTTGCAGACCGATCGCCCGGGCCGTGGTCACGTGATCCCCGGTGATCATCTTCACGCGAATCCCCGCCTCGCGGCACTGGCCCACGGCCTTGATCGCCTCGTCCCGCGGCGGGTCGATAATCCCCACCAGCCCCAGCAGCGTCAGCCCCGACTCCACGTCGTCGAAATTCAGCGCCTGCTGCTGGTCGTGCGCCTCGTGCCGCGCAACGGCCAGCACGCGCTGGCCCTGCTCCGCCAGCGACTCGGCGCTGCGGGCCCACGCCCCAGCGTCCAGGGCCTGCGTCTGGCCGCCGGCCGTGACCTCGTGGGCGCACATCTCCAGCACACGCTCCGGCGCCCCCTTGACGTAGATCACCCCGTGGCCCTCGTGGTCGTGGTGCAGCGTGGCCATGAACTTGTGCTCGGACTCGAACGGGATCACGTCCGTGCGCGGCCAGTGCTTGGCCTCATCCTCAGCACTGAGCCCGGCCTTGAGCGCGGCGGCGACGAGCGCCCCTTCCGTCGGATCGCCCTGCAGCACCCATTGGCCGTCGTCGCGGTGGTAGACGGCCGCGTCGTTGCACAGCAGCGCCGCATGCAGCAGGTCGCGCAGCTCCGCCGCCTCCCCGTTGTCCACCGCGACCACCTGCCCCTGGTGCTCGTACGCCCCTTCCGGGCTGTAGCCCACCCCGGTCGTCTCGTAGACCCGCTCGCCCACGACCACGGCGCGCACGGTCATCTCGTTGCGCGTCAGCGTGCCGGTCTTGTCCGAGCAGATCACCGTCACCGAGCCCAGCGTGTCCACCGCCGGCAGGTGCCGGATGATCGCGTTGCGCCCGGCCATGCGCTGGACCCCGATCGCCAGCGTGATGGTCAGGATCGCCGGCAGGCCCTCGGGGATCGCGGCGACGGCGATGCCCACCGCCGCGAGAAAGTTGTCGGTGATGTCCCCTCCCCAGACCAGCCAGCCCACGAGGAAGGTGATGGTGGCGATGGCGAGGATGACCGCCGACAGCACGCGACCAAACTGGCCGATCTGCTCCAGCAGCGGTGTGGTCACCTGCTGGACCTGGGCGATCATCTCGCTGACCTTGCCGATCTCGGTCCGCTCGCCCGTCGCCACCACCACCCCCTCCCCGCGCCCGGACGTCACCAACGTGCCCGAAAAGGCAATGCAGAAGCGGTCGCCCAGCGACGCGTCCGACTCCACCGGCTCGGTCGCCTTGTCCACCGGCACCGACTCGCCGGTCAGAATCGCCTCGTCGATCCCCAGGTCCTTGACCCGCGCCAGGCGCAGGTCGGCGGGCACCTTGTCCCCCGACTCGAGCACCACCACGTCGCCGGGGACGATCTCCTCCGCCGGCACCGTCCGCCGCTGCCCGTCACGCATCACCACCGCCTCCAGCGAAAGCATGTGGCGGATCGCCTCCAGGGCGCGCTCGGCCTTGCCCTCCTGCACGTAGCCGATGATCGCGTTGATCACCACCACCGCCAGGATCACCCCGGTGTCGATCCAGTGCCCCAGCAGCGCGGTGACCACCGCCGCGACAATGAGGATGTAGATGAGAATGTTGTGAAATTGCTTGAGAAAGCGAACGACCGCGCTCTGCTTCTGCGGCGGCTTGAGCCGGTTCGGCCCCTGCTCCGCCAACCGGCGCTCGGCCTCGGCCTGGCTCAGGCCCTTGGGGCCGGTGTCCAATCGCTCGTAGACCTGCTCCGCGGGCTGGTCGTGGAAACCGGTCGGTTCTTGGGTCGGCGGCGGCATGATCGTGGTGGTCATCGTAGGCGTTCCGGCATCATGGGGGAAAAGCTGGCCACCAGATCATAACATTAAAAGAGTTCTCTGTCTCATTAGGCACTAGAGAATCCCTCCGAACCGCCCAGGCATGGCTTCACAACCGCCAGCCCGGATCGTCCGACCAACCACGGAGAAACCGGATATCAAGATATAACAACTTATTTATTAATGTTTTGCGCATCAAACGCAAAACGCGGGAGGTGTCGCCGACCTCGCCCCGGGCGGACAAGCCGCCATCGGACGCAGCCTGGGCCCCCTCCGAAAAGGGGGTGCCACGCAACGCCGTGAACTTCACGCGTGGCGGCGCTGATGTAGGGTGGGTAGAGCGAAGCTCACGGCGTTGGGTGCCACGGCTTGACCGCGAAGCGGCAAGCCGTGTGGCGGCCGACGGAGGCACGGCTTGCCCTTCGGGACAAGCCGTGGCACCCCCACTCCTGCGGTTTTCGGGCGGAGCCTAGTACTGCCGCCGCTGCCGCGCCGGCGGGATCCCGAGCTGCTTGCGATACTTCGCCACCGTCCGCCGGGCGATGTCGATGCCCTTTTCCTTCAACGCCTCGACGAGCTGGTCGTCGTTGAGCGGGTTCGCCTTGTCTTCCTCGTTGATGATCTGCTCCAGCCGCGCCTGCACCGCCGCCCAGCTCATCGCCTGCCCCGCCTCCGTCTCCGTGCCGCCGGAGAAGAACATCCGCAGCGGCACGATGCCGCGCGGCGTCTCGAGGTATTTCTCGTGCACCGCCCGGCTGACGGTGGCCACATGAATCCCGAGCTGCTCGGCCACGGTCGTCATCGGCAGCGGCTTCAGCGCCTGCGGGCCCTGGTCGAAGTAGTCACGCTGGGCCTGGATCACCACGTTGATCACCCGCAGCAGCGTCAGGTTCCGCTGCTGGATCGCCTCGATCAGCCAACGCGCCGAGCGCAGGTTGTGGTTGACAAACTCACGCGTCCGCCGGTCCACCCCGTTGTCGCGGGCCATGTTCTGATACATCCGGCTGACCGTCAGCGGCGGAAGCTGCCCGTGCGTCAGCCTGGCCACGTACTCGTCCGTCGCCTCGTCGTACTCCACCACCGCGTCGGGCGTGATCGTCTGCGGCGTGTCCGTCGCCAGCAGCCGACCCGGACGCGGATGGAACTGACGCAGATGGTGGATCGCCTCCGTCACCTGCTCCACGCTCAGGCCCAGCGACCGCGCAATGCGCGGCAGGCGGTTGGCCTCGATGTCCTTGAGGTGCTCGGCCACCAGCGCGCGCTGAACCGACAGGTCCGTCTCCGGCTCACTGCGCTGCCGGGCGTCGATCTGAAGCAGCAGGCACTGCCGCAGATCCCGCGCCGCCACGCCCGTGGGCTCGAGGCTCTGCTGGAGCAGCTCGATCGTCTGCTCCAGCTCCTCCTCGGTCACCTGGAACGGGGCGCTGGCCAGCAGCGCCGCGTTGTCCGTGCGCAGGTACCCGTCGTCATCGAGCAGACCCAGCACGTGCTCGCCCAGCGCCGCGAGGCGCGGCGGCACGTCCACGAGCCGCCACTGCGCCAGCAACTGCTCGTGCATCGACGTCGGCCGGGCGGCCGTGTTCGCCATCGCGTCCAGCTTGCGGTCACGCTCGCCATCGGCGCGCGCGGCGGTGCGGCGGATCGGCGGCTCGCCGGTCTCGTAGGTGTTGCCTTCCCAGGACTCCCCATACTCTTCGCTGATGTTGTTCAGCCGCTCGAAGTCGTCGGCGTTGTTCGACGCCTTGCCCTCGCCATCGTCGTGCACCAGCAGCTCGCGCTCGCCCTCGGCGTCGTCTCGCTCCTCCTGCTTGCGATCCTGCTCGAGGCTGGCCTCCTCGTCGACACCCTCGCGCAGCTCCAGCGTCGGGTTCGCCGCCAGCTCCTGGTCGATCCGCTCCTCGAGCTGCGCCTGCGGCATCTGGAGGATCTCCATCGACTGGATCATGCGCGGCGCCAGCTTCATTC
>SKPT01000318.1 GCA_007119405.1 Phycisphaeraceae bacterium | reverse complement strand
CCGCCTTCCGACCCCCCTCCCCTCGGGAGGGGCTGGGGGCCGGTGTCCCCGACCGCCTTGCGTCACCAACCTTGCCCGGTGCCCATCCCTGCCTCCCCTCCTTCCAACGCCGTGAACTTCCGTCGTAGGGTGGGTAGAGCGAAGCGAAACCCACCACGTCGTACCGAGGATCATGGACATTCGTGGTGGGTTTCGCTTCGCTCTACCCAGCAGCCTACATCAGCGCCGTCACGCGGAAGTTCACGGCGTTGCCTGCCTTGCTCGCCTGTCTTTATCCGTGTGCATTCGTGTTCATCTGTGGCTATTCTCACTCCGGCGTTGGCCGATTCGGCGTCCCCGGCGTGCCGTGCGACGCGTTGCCCCCCAGATCATTCTCCGCCAACAGCGTGAAGTGCTTGCGCCGCAGGATCTGCCCCGAGAGCAGGATGTCGTCCGTGTACAGCGCGATCGTCGGCAGCCCGCGCGGATGCACCAGCAGCGGATACGCATAGTGGATGCTCACCTCCGCCACCAGCAGCGACTCACAGATGCTCGCCAGCGTCCGGCCCTGGCCGATCTCCACCACCAGCACCTCCGCCTCCGACGCCGGCAGCTCGTGACGCGCCAGCAGCCGACGCGTTAGCTCCGCCCGCGACGTAAGGATCCGCACCACCGCATGGTCCGTCGAGTCCACCACGCTCAGTCCGGCAAGCACCGCCGCCTGACCGTCGAAAATCTCCACCAGGTCCAGCAACTGGCCCACCCGGTTGGCCAAAAACACGCTGAACTGCGTGTTACGCGGCGGCTCGTAACCAAAAGTCGTCTGGTCACTGACAGGGGCCTGGGCCATGCGAGTATCCTAAACCGCTGAGAGGACGTTGGTAAAGGACAGAAGTGCAACCACGCCATTGTAGGGTGGGTAGAGCGAAGCGAAACCCACCGCGAAAGTCGGTGATCCTCGGCAACACGTGGTGGGTTTCGCTTCGCTCTACCCGCCCTACTGCCGCGGCCCCCCTACCGCCCGGTCACCGCCACGCTCAGCAGCATCACGTCCGCCGGGTTGACCCCCGCCAGCCGCGCCGCCTGGCCCAGCGTCGCGGGCTTGAAGCTGTTGAGCACGTGGGCCGCTTCGCTCCGCAGCCCCTGCACCTGCCGATAGTCCACCTCCACCGGCAGCGGCGACCGCTCCTGCTCCGCCAGCCGCTGCACGTCACGACGCTGGCGCTCGATGTACCCGGCGTATTGCAGGTCGGCCAGCAGTCGCGCCAGCAGCGGGATTTCGAATTTCGAATTCCGGATCTCGGATTGGATGCCCAGCTCCTCGAGCTTCGCCTTCAGCGCCGGCGCATCGACCTCCGGCCGCAGCGCCCACTGCCGCAGCGGCCGACCCTCGTACCGCGCCTCGTCCAGCGTGCGCCGCAGCGCAGCCAGCGCCGCCTGCCGCCGCTCGTACACCCGCCAGCGCGGCTCATCGACCAGCCCCAGCTCGCGCGCCAGCGGTGTCAACCGTTCGTCCGCGTTGTCCGCACGCAGCATCAGCCGATACTCCGCCCGGCTGGTGAACATGCGGTAAGGCTCCGTCGGCGTCTTGGTCACCAGATCATCCATCAACACGCCGATGTACGCCTGGTCCCGCCGCAGCCGCACCATCTCCGCCCCGCGGCCGTGCCGCACCGCGTTGACCCCCGCAACCACCCCCTGCCCCGCAGCCTCCTCGTAGCCCGTCGTGCCGTTGATCTGACCCGCCAGAAACAACCCCGGCAGACGCTTGGTCATGCACGTCGCGTCGATCTGGTGCGGCAGGACCATGTCGTACTCGACCGCATAGCCCGGCCGCAGCACCGTCGCCCGCTCGCAACCCGGCAGCATGTGCACGATGTGCTGCTGCACCTCCGCGGGCAGGCTCGTCGAGATGCCGTTGCAGTAAAGCTCGTCCGTCTCCAGCGACTCGGGCTCTAGAAACACGTGGTGGCTCGTGCGATCCGCGAAGCGCACCACCTTGTCCTCGATGCTGGGGCAGTAGCGCGGCCCGGCCGTGTCGATCTGACCGTTGTACATCGGCGCCCGGTGAAGGTTGGCGCGGATCAGCTCGTGAATGGCGGCGTTGGTGTAGGTGATGTGACAGGGGCGCTGCTCCAGGACGGGGAAGCGCTCGGCGACCTTCTCGTAGTGGGCCGGCTCCGCGAAGCCGCAAGCGGTCATGTCGCTGAAGGGCACCGGCTGGGCATCGCCGGGTTGGAGCTCCAGGGCGTCGAGATCGACCGTGCGGGCGTCCAGCCGCGGCGGCGTGCCCGTCTTGAGCCGACCAAGCTCAAACCCCAGCTCGCGCAGCGCGTCGGACACGCTCGCGGCCGCCCCCTCGCCCACGCGCCCGCCTTCCGTGCGCTGCTCGCCGGTGTGCATCAGCCCGCGCATGAACGTGCCCGTCGTCAGCACCACCGCGCCGGCGGTCAGCCGCGTCGGCGCGACGATCGGGTCCTCGCCCTGCGGCCCCGTGAAGTACTCGCCCGTGCAGCAACTGTCGCCCCACGCCTCGCCCTCGCGCCGCTCGCGCCACGGCGCGGGCCGCGCGGCCGGGCTGGGCATGTACACGATGCCCGTGCAGCGCCCGCGCTCGACGACGAACCGCTCGACGCGTCCGGGAAGGATGTCCAGGTTCTCGCGCGTCGCCAGCAGCCGCTGCACCTCGCGCTGATACGCATACTTGTCGCTCTGGCAGCGCGGCCCGCGCACGGCCGGGCCCTTCGACGCGTTGAGCACGCGGAACTGAATCCCCGTCGCGTCGGCCGCCAGGCCCATGAGTCCGCCCATCGCGTCGATCTCGCGAACGATCTGCCCCTTGGCCAGCCCCCCGATCGCCGGGTTGCAGCTCATCGCCCCGATCTTCCACGGGTCGAGCGTCACCAGCGCGACACGCCCCCCGCCATCACCACCACCACCGCCACCCCCCTCCGCGCGCAACATGTTCGCCGCCGCCCACGCCGCTTCCGCGCCGGCATGCCCGCCGCCGATTACGATCACGTCATAGCGGGTCCCATCGCGCATAGCCCGTGATTATAGGCCGTGCGGGAACCCCCGCGCCGGCACCGTGTGCCACTGAGAAGCGCAGTCCGCGAAGCTTGTCAGTGCCTGCGCCGGGTACCACTGGCGGATCCCCCACGAAGGCGAGGCTGGGATGCGTTTCCGCGTGCCGCACAGCATCCCCAAGGGTGCTGTGTGCGGAGCACCGTTGACGTTGGCACACAGCACCCTCCCGGGATGCTGTGTGGCACCCATGCCCTGGCCCCCACTTACGACTCATCCGCCTCCGCCTCGTAGGGATCCGCCCACGCACCAATATCCCACGTGACGATGCGAGCCTGATCCTCCACCCACAGCACCGCCGCGAGACGGTCGCCCACGCGATTGACCCTCGACTCGCCAACCCCCGCACTGCCCGCCGGCGTCGGCAGCTCCGCCACCCACGCGTCGGCCTCCAGGTCCCGCACGTGCACGCTGTACGGCGCCTCACCAGCCACCGCGTAAAGGTACCGCCCGCCCGGGCTCGCCGTCAGCGACGCGATGCTGTCGCCGTCCGGCCCGCGCAGCTCGCCGTGGAACACGCCCTCGTCAAAGTCCCACAACTCCACCGGGCCGTACGCCTCGCTCGACGCGTCCCACGTCACGACGTAGCTGACCTGGGCCTGGTGCGGCCGAACGCTTCCCGCAAGCTCGCCGCCGCGGATGCGCACGCTGTGCCGCAGACTTCCGTCCTCGATGTTCCAGTGGCGATACAGCCGCGAATCGCGCGTCGCCCATAGCGCCCCCTCGGCCGCACGCCCGACATGCACCAGTTCCTCCTCATCGGCCATCGCATTGAAGCCCTGTAACGGCTCGCCCACCGGCTGCCAGTTCGCCTCCTCGCCCTCGGCGCTGCGCTCGTGAACCTGGCCATCGCGATCGACGTAGCGCAACGACTCGCCATCACGGGCGACAATATAGTTGCTCGCCTGGTTGTCACGCCGCTCAACCGGCCTCGGCGCGGCCACGGCATCCGCCTCGCCGTCGGGCAGGATCACCAGTCCCCCACCCATGAGGTAGAGGTGGTTCGGCCGGCACTGCCGCCAACCGATCCGCGTCGCGAAAGCCATGTCCTTCTCATGCACCACCTGCCGCTCGCCCGTGTCAACATCCAGGCGCACCAGGCGACTTGTCGGCACGATGAAATTCAATTGGCCGCTGCGAACGAGCCAGGGCACCAGCCCGCTCGAGCGAATGTCGAATCGATCTTCGAGGCTCAACACGTACGGGTTGTAAGGCCCCACCGTCGCCAGCGTCAGTACGATCAAAAACCCCAGCACCACCGGCGTGCCCAGCAGCACCATGGCGCGGGCATACGAGAACGGGCGGCGAAAGTACAGATCACCGCGGCCCAGCGCGCGGTCGCAGCGCGGGCACGCCGCCGCATCGGCGCGCTCCAGGGCCCCGCGGCAGTGGCGACAATGCGGCGCACGCGCCGCCACCGCACTCGCCCGCCAGCGCCGCCGCACACGCCACGTCGCACCCACGAACCCCAGCAGCACCACCGCGCCCGCAATCACCGGCCACCACCCCAGCGCCAGCCACCAAACCTGCGCCGCATAGTCCACCTCGATCGCGTACAACGCATAATCCTCGTTGCACGCGAAACGCAGGCTCGTCACCGGCTCATGACGCCGCAGAACAACGTGCTCAACCGGCCCAAGCTCTGACATGGCATGTCCCCGACGACTCACGTGATCCGCATCACAGCATAGCCCATCCGGCGCACGCCGGTGACGCGCAGCACACGGCCCGCCCGGCGGCGCCCCCCCCGCTTACGGCTCATCCTCCTCCTCCTCGTACGGATCCGCCCACGCGCTGACGTCCCAGCCGACAACACGCGTGCGACGATCGCTCCACGTCGTCGCGACCAGGCGATCGCCGGCCGGGTTGACCTGAAGCTTGCCGTACCACTGCGTCCCGGCCGGCGGCGAGAGCGTCGCGATCCAGTCGTCGGCCTCCACGTCCAGCACGTGCACGTCATGCGGCGGTTCCGAGGAGGCCGCGTAGAGGTAGCGCCCACCCGGGCTCATCGCCACGGCGCGGAAGCGCCCATCGCCCGGCCCCGCCACCTCGCGCTGGAAGCTGCCGTCGCCGAAGTCCCACACCTCGATGCGCCCGAAGCCGCCGGCTGCCGCGTCGTAGCCGACGATCCACGCCACTTCCGGCGCCGTCTCAGCCCCGGCCGCGTCAACGACGTGCCCGCCGCGGATGCGGATCGTGTGGCGCAGGCTGCCCGTGGTCATGTCCCAACTGCGGTACTCGCGGCCGTCGAGCGTGGCCCAGAGCTGCTCGCCGCCCGGCTCCATCGCGGCCCACACGCGTCGGCCGATGTGGCGATCGACCTGGAAAAACGACTCCAGCGGCCGGCCCACCGCCTGCCAATCCACATTACGCTGGTCCGGTGGCGCGTCGCTCTGGTGCACCTGGCCTTGCTCATCAATGAAACGCAGACGATTGCCGTCGGCCGACAGAAAGAAGTTGCTCACCTTCCACACGCCCCAGAGATAATGATCGTGCCCTACCGCCCGCGGTCCGGCGTCCGTCTCGCGCACCACAATCACCCGCCTGGAGTGTTCGTTGAGCACGATCAGCTCATCGGCGACATGCAGCCGGTTGAGATAGGTGCGGTCTTCCTCGTGCACGACACGGCGCTGACCCGTGTCCAGGTCGAGCCCCACGAGGCGCGAGCGCGGCATGGCGTGGTTGCGCACCAGGTCGCTGTCCCAGCTCATGCCCAGCCGGTAGATCGTGCTCGATCGCAGGTTGGCCCATTCCGCCAGTTCCCAGATCGGCCAGGTGTACCTCCCGGACACGCCGGCGCACAGCAGCACCATCAGCCCCATGGTCACGGGCACACTCAGCAGCAGAATCGCCCGGCCGCGCCGGAAGGGCCGGGGGAAGTAGATCTCGGCCCGCGTCAGCGCCTGCCCGCACTCGGGGCACTGTTCGGGCCGATGCAGGCCGCTGAGGTTGTAGTGGCACGTGGCGCAGTGCGGCTGCCCGGCCGTGCCCCGGCTCGTGCGCCACTGCCGCCGCAGCCGCCAGCCCACCAGCAGCACCAGCAGCAGCACGCCAACGCCCGCCAGCTCCGGCCAAAGCCCCACCAGGACCCAGCCAACATCAAAGCTGTAGTCCAACTCCAGCACGTAGAGCGTGCCGCCATCCTCGGCGAACGCGATGTCCGGCGCCGGGTTGTAGGGCCTCAACGCGTAATGCTCAACGGCCGCAGGCTCAGACATGCGATGGCCCCGAACAATGACGTGCCACGCCTGCCAGCATAGCCGCGCCGGGTGCCACGCGATACACCCAAGGCGGCGACGAGCCGCTCACCGCCGGGCGACCCGGGCCCACCGCCGCCCTTGCCGCGAGGCGGTGTTGCACCGGCTCCCGCGCGGCCCACAGGCCGCGCCGGCCCCTACTCGCCCAGATCCTTCTCGAAGATGACCAGGTTGGCGTGGCGATCCGGGTCCCAGCGCACGCCCATCACGTCGTAGCCGCGGCTGATGGCCAGGTGCAGCATCGGCCGATGGTGGTT
>SKPT01000014.1 GCA_007119405.1 Phycisphaeraceae bacterium | reverse complement strand
TGCTGCACCGGTTGGGCGGTGCGGGCGCTGGCGGTCGAACACGTCCAATCGAGCTTTTTCGAGGACGCGGCCATGTTCCCGCCCGGCTCGGCGAGCTTTGACTGCGCCCTGCTCATGCGCGACATCGCCCACGCGTGGCGCGCCCTGCCGACGATCCGCCAAGCGGCGTGAAGGCCGTTCGCAAGCGGGCGGGCCGCCTCCGGCCCACGCGGGGCGCTCACGCCTCGCTCGCCAGCGCCGCCGCCAGCGCGTCGTAGGTCGACTCCAGGGCCTCGGGGATCACGCGCACATGGCCGACGACGTCCATGAAGTTCACGTCCCCGCTCCACCGCGGCACGATGTGCATGTGCGCGTGGCCCGGCAGGCCGGCGCCGGCGCAGCGTCCAATGTTCATCCCCAGGTTCACCCCCTGCGGGTTCATCGCCGCACGCAGCAGCCGCGTCGCCAGCTCGCACAGGTCGATCAGCCCGGCCCGCTGCTCGGCGCTCATGTCGCTCAGTTCCGGCACGTGCGCGGCCGGGGCGGCGAGCAGGTGGCCGTTGGTGTAGGGGTAGCGGTTGAGCATCAGCACCCCGCGCCCGTCGCGCAGCAGCACCAGCTGCTGGCGCCGCGCCGCCTCGTCGAGCTCCGCCCCCCCCACCTGGCACAGGAAGCACCCGCCGCCCTTGCCCCCGGCCTCGGCGTCCATCAGCCCCTTGATGTAGCCGATCCGCCACGGCGCCCAGAGGTTCTGCTGCTCCATGGGGCCTAGGGTAACCGCTGGCGCCCGGGCTCCCAAAACGCCGATAAGGCCCGAGAGTCCGGTCTGCGCCCGGCCGACGCGGGTGCAAGCGCGGTTGTTGACCCGCCGGCTCGTCGACGCACTGGCATCCACTGACCCCGATTCCACACCCGCCCTGGCTCATGGACGGTCTCGCCCTGCTCGGCCTCGCTGTGCTCGCCCCGCTGGTCGCCGGCGTCCTGACGCTCGTGCTGCCACGACACGCCATCGCCCTGCGCACCGCCATCGCCACCGCCGGCCCCGCCCTCGCCCTGGCGCTGGTCGGCACGCACATCGCCAACCACGGCATCGAGCCCGTCTCCACCTTCGCCGCCACCGCGACCGCCACCACCGAAGGCACCGCCTCGCTGCCCTGGTGGCCCGCGTTCAACCTCGAAGTCTCCTTCCTCGCCGACGGCCTGGGCCTATTCTTCGCCCTGCTCGTCGCCGGCGTCGGCCTGCTGATCAACCTCTACGCCCGCGCCTACTTCGGCCCCGAGCCGGATGACCTCTACCGCTTCTACCCCACGCTCGGCTTCTTCACCACCGCGATGCTCGGCATCGTCCTGGCCGACCACATCCTGCTGACCCTCCTCTTCTGGGAGATGACCTCCATCTCCTCGTTCCTGCTCATCGGCTGGGACCGCTACGACAAAAAAGCCGTCAAGCTCGCCATGCAGGCGTTCTTCACCACCGGCCTGGGCGGGCTGGTCATGCTCGGCGGGGTGCTGCTGCTGGGCCTGCACACCGACGTCTGGCGCTGGAGCACCCTGCTCGCCGAGCGCCCCGAGATGAACTGGGCCCTCGACCTTCACAACCCCGTCATGTGGGCGTTCGTGCTCATCTTCTTCGGCGCGGCCACCAAAAGCGCCCAGTGGCCCTTCCACTACTGGCTGCCCGGGGCGATGGCCGCGCCGACGCCCGTCTCGGCGTTCCTGCACTCGGCCACCATGGTCAAGGCCGGCGTCTTCCTCGTCGGCCGCATGTACCCCGTCTTCGCCGCGATGGCCCTGTGGCCCTGGGTCATCATCCCCCTGGGGGCGGTGACCATGCTCCTGGGCGCCTACGTCGCGCTGAACCAGCACGACCTCAAACGCATCTTCGCCTACACCACCGTCAGCCAGCTCGGGCTGCTGATGTGCATGTACGGCCTGGGCTCGCTGCCCTTCCCCTACGAGGGCCAGACGCTGCGCGCCATCGACTTCGACGTCTCCCAGATCGCCAACCACGCCTTCTACAAGGCCCCGCTGTTCATCCTCGCCGGCGCCCTGGGGCACGTCGCCTCGCGGCAGCTTCCCGAGCTCTTCGGCGCCGTGCGCCACCACAAAGCCATGGTCATCGTCATGATCATGGCCGGCTACGCGCTCGCCGCCCTGCCCGGCTCCATCAGCTTCCAGGCCAAGGAGCTCTTCCTCTACGCCATCCATCACGCCGCCACCCACGTCCACCCCGTCTTCTGGATCGTCATGGCGATGGCGGTGCTCACCGCCGCGCTGAACATGGCCATCTTCGTGCGCCTGGCCACGACGCTGCTGGGCCTGGCGCCCGGCCTGCGTCCCGAGGTCGAAGCCCGCGGCAGCGAGCACGCCGCCGACACCCACATGCCCGACCACCCGCCCCACGGGCCCACCCCCTACCACGACCAGGGCGCCGAGCCCGGCGAGCATGACGCCTCCGGCCACGACGGCGAGCATCACCATCACGAGACCGGCTTCTGGCACGCCATGCTCTGGCTGCCCGCGCTCGTCCTGGTCCTGCCCCAGTTCATCGGCGGGCTCTACACGCCGCTGTGGAACCAGCTCATCGGCCCGCTCGAAGCCAACGTCAACTACTTCTACGCCGGCGTCCCCGCCCTCTGGCAGCTCGCCCTCGGCGTGCCGCTGCTCATGTCCGCCCTGGCCGTCATCCTCGGCCTCGCCATCGGCCTGAGCCCCGCCATGCGCGGCGCGATCGTCGACCTGCACGACCGCATCTACCCCGCCATCTACCACGCCGCCGTCGTCGGCGGCGGCCGGGCCTTCCGAACCGTCCAGACCGGCCACCTGCGCCATTACGTCGTGATGGTCCTGCTGGCGTTCCTGGTGGCGTTCGCGGGCACCGTCGTCGTCGAGCCGGAGAAGATCGAGCCCCTGCGCGCGGAGTTGCCGCGGCTGCTGGAGTTCTGGCCGGGCGTGGCCCTGGGCATCATCGCCGCCGCCTCCGCCGTGGCCATCCCCCTGGTCGCCTCGCGCGTCGTGCGCGTTCTGCTGCTGGGGGCGTGCGGCTTCACCGTCGTCGGGCTCTACCTGGTCTACGAGGCCCCGGACCTGGCGCTGACGCAGCTCATGTTCGAGATCATCAGCGTCATCCTCTTCGTGCTCGTGCTCCGGCTGCTGCCCGAGACCCCGGTGCCCGCGGTCGGCGGACGCCCGTGGCGCATCGCCATCAGCGTCGCCATGGGCGCGGCCTTGGGCTGGCTTACCCTCGTCGCCGCCGCCGGCGAGGCCGGCCTGCCCCTGCTCGCCGAGTACCCCCGCCTGGGCGAGTTCTTCCTCCAGCACGCCCACCACGGCAGCGAGCTGACTGACGGCCGCAGCGGCGGCGGGGGCAACGTCGTCAACGTCATCCTCGTCGACTTCCGCGCCTTCGACACCCTCGGCGAAATCGTCGTCCTCGCCCTCGCCGCCCTCGGCGTCTGGTCGCTCATGCCCTCGCGACGCCGCAACAAGGCTTTGACCGCATGAACTCGCTCATCCTCCACACCGCGATCAAGCTCATCGTCCCGCTGGGACTGCTCTTCGCCCTGTTCATGGCTCTCAAGGGCCACGACGAGCCCGGCGGCGGGTTCATCGGCGGACTCATCGCCGCCGTCAGCCTCGTCATCTACCGCATCAGCGCCGGCGCCGAGGCCTTCGAGCGCCTCATCCCCACCCACCCGCGCACCATCGTCATGATCGGCATGCTCATCGCCGTCGTCACCGGCCTGGCGCCGATGCTCCTGGGCTGGCCCTTCCTCAGCACCTGGCACGACTACATGCCCCTGCCCGGCGGCGAACGCGTGCACCTGGCCTCGGCGCTGGCGTTCGACGCCGGCGTCCTGCTCGTGGTCATCGGCGCCGCCATCGGCATGATCCTGCGCCTCTCCGAGGAGCTCGAAGCGTCATGACACTCATCGTCGCGCTTTGCGTGGCCATCATCTTCGGCACCGGCGTCTACATGATCCTCGGCCGCGAGCTCAAGGGCATCGCCATGGGCCTGTTCCTGCTCGCCCATGCCGCCAACCTCTGCATCATCGCCATGTCCGGCTCGCCGATCACGGCCGAGGGCATCAAGGCCCCGCCCGTCGTCGCCGCCGGCGAGGTCGAGCCCGACGCCCTGGCCACCACCGCCGACCCCCTGCCCCAGGCCCTCATCCTCACCGCCATCGTCATCGGCTTCGGCGTCATGGGCTTCCTGCTGTCCCTGATCGTCGTCACCGGACGCACGACACAGACGATCGATACCGAGGAGCTGGCCAAGAACGAACGCCAGAGCCCCTTCCCCGAGCCTGACGAGGCAAGCCTGGCCGAGACGCAGACCCAGGGAACATCCGGTTAACCGCGAAGAAGCGAAGCGAGCGAAGTACGCGAAGACAAAGGGCCCGGAGCCAAGCCGATGACGACCATTCGAGAAACACAGCCAATCGCACGCCCTTCGCGCTCTTCGCTTGTTCGCGGTTCTCTCGATCCCGCGATGAGCAACACCGCCTCCTTCTGCTTCCTGCCTTCGCGCCTTCGTGCCTTCGTACCTCGCCACCAATAATCCATGCCCGAGCCGCTCAACAACCTCGTCGTCCTGCTCTGTGCGATCCCTCTCGTCGCCGCGCTGCTGTGCATCCCGCTGACGCGCCGGCCGATGCTGGCCCGCGGCCTGGGCCTGGCCAGCCTCCTCGCCAACCTGGCCCTGGCCCTGACGCTGCTCCTGGCCATCCAGCCCGAAGCCATCCTCGTCAACAACCTCAGCGGCTGGCCCACCGCCTACGCCATCAACCTGATCTTCGACAACCTTTCGGGCTTGCTGATCACGGTGGCCGGCGTCGTCGCCCTGGGCGCCTACATCCACGCCTTCTCCACCCTCACCCCCGACGTCGAGCGACGCTACTTCCACCCCCTCTTCCAGATGCTCGTCTTCGGCGGCAACATGTGCTTCCTCACCGGCGACCTGTTCAACCTCTTTGTCGCCTTCGAAATCGCCCTGATGGCCTCCTACGCGCTCATCTGCATCGGCGCGACGCGCATCCAGATGGCCCAGGCCTACAAGTACGTCGTCCTCAACCTCCTCGCCTCCACCGTCTTCGTCATGGCCGCGGGCATGACCTACGGCCTGTTCGGCACGCTTAACATCGCCGACATCTCCCGCATCGTCCACGAAATCCAGGCCAGCGGCGACCCCATGCCCACCGGCTTCACCGCCCTCGGCGTCGTCCTGCTCTTCGTCTTCGGCGCCAAGGGCGCGTTCTTCCCCCTCTGGTTCTGGCTGCCCGACACCTACTACACCTGCCCCATCTCCGTCGCCGCGCTCTTCTCCGGGCTGCTGACCAAGATCGGCGTCTACTGCATCATGCGCATCTTCCCCCTCGCCTTCGCCGCCGGCGACGGCTTCGCAAGCTGGACCATCTGGCTGCTGGCCGTCAGCGCCGCCTTCACCATGTTCTACGCCGTGCTCGGCGCCGTCTCCCAGTCCGGCATCCGACGCATCCTCTCCATCCACATCATCAGCCAGATCGGCTACATGATCTTCGCCATCGTCGTGATGTCCGGCTACGCGCTGGCCGGCTGCGCGCTGTTCGTCGTCCATAACATGGTCGTCAAGTCCAGCCTCTTCCTCTGCTGCGGCCTCATGGAAAAACACCGCGGCACCGACCACCTCGACCACCTCGGCGGCCTGCTGCGAAAAACCCCCTACCTCGCCATCCTCTTCTTCATCGCCGCCATGAGCCTCGTCGGCCTGCCGCCGCTGTCCGGCTTCTTCGGCAAGCTCGTCATCATCCACGCCGGCTGGAGCGACTGGTGGTGGCTCGCCCTCTTCGCCCTGGCCACCAGCCCCCTCACGCTCCTGTCCATGCTCAAGATCTGGTCCTACGGCTTCTGGAACCCCGAAGCCCAACCCCTGCCCGGGCACACCACGCCAAGCCCCGCCCAGCTCCGCCCCGCCTACATCGGCACCACGCTGCTCGTCGCCGTCGCCCTGTTCATGGGCTTCGGCGCCCAGCTCGTCTTCGACGTCGCCCAGACCGCCGGCCAACAGCTCGAAGACCCCACCGCCTACATCAACGCCGTGCTCGGCCCCACCGCGCCCGAGCTCGTGATGGAAACAGAATAGCCACGAATGAACACAAATGAACACGGATAACCACAGCTAAAGCCGCTCGCGGCTTCGCGAAACCCACCAAAAATCGAGAATCAGCAATCCGAAATCTCCCATGATCTGGCTCTTCTTCCTCAACATCTTCCTCGCGGTGATCTACGTCGCCCTGACCGGCTACGTCAACGAGTGGAACTTCCTGCTCGGCTTCGTCCTCGGGTTCCTGATCATCGCCCTCTACAGCCGCGCCCTGCTCGGCCGCAGCTACGCCGGCAAGTTCCTGCGCCTGTTCTCCTTCGCCGGGTTCTTCATCCGCATCCTGATCCGCGCCAACCTCCAGGTCGCCTGGGAGGTGCTCACGCCCCGGCACAAGATGACCCCGCGCATCGTCCGCTACCCCGTGCCCGAGCTGACCGACGTGCAGATCACCACCCTCGCCAACGCCATCAGCCTCACGCCCGGAACCCTGACCTGCGACGTCGACAACGACCAGCGTGTCCTC
>SKPT01000163.1 GCA_007119405.1 Phycisphaeraceae bacterium | reverse complement strand
CATCGTCGTGCTCGACGGCCACACCCTCACCCCCGCCACGCCAGGCCGGCCCGTGCCCGGCGAGCCGAGCTGGGACCGCTTCGCCGACCTCGGCGAGCTGACCGTCTACGACCGCACGCCGCCGCACCTCGTGCCCGAGCGCGTCGGCCAGGCACGATACGTGCTGACCAACAAGACCGTGCTGGACTGGCCCACGCTCGACGCCCTGCCGCGCCTCGAGTACATCGGCGTCCTGGCCACCGGCACCAACGTCGTGGACCTCTCCGCCTGCGCCGAGCGCGGCATCGCCGTCACCAACGTGCCCGCCTACGGCCCCGACTCCGTCGCCCAGCACACCTTCGCCCTGCTGCTGGAGCTGACCACCCGCACCGCCGCCCACGACCAGGCCATCCGCCAGGGCCAGTGGCGGGCGCGTAAGGATTTCTGCTTCACCCTGGCCCCGACGCGCGAACTGGCGGGCAAGGTTCTGGCTATTGTCGGGATGGGCGCCATCGGCCGGCGGGTCGCCCGCATCGGGGCGGCACTGGGCATGAACATTGCAGCGACCAGGCCGCGGTCCGCCGATCGCGTTTCGCTGCCGGGCATCGAAATCCAATGGCTGGAGCTTGACGAGTTTTTTGCCACCGCCGACGTGCTGAGCCTGCACTGCCCGCTGACCGAGGAGACGCGGCAGATGGTCAGCGCCGCCCGCCTGGCGCGGATGAAGCCCGACGCCGTGCTCCTGAACACCGCGCGCGGCGGGCTGGTCGACGAGCCCGCCCTCGCCGCCGCCCTGGCCGCCGGACGGCCGGCCGCGGCCGCGCTGGACGTGCTCACGCAGGAGCCCCCGCCCGACGACCACCCCCTGCTGCACGCCCCGAATTGCCTGCTCACCCCACATATGGCCTGGGCAACACGCGAGGCGCGCTTACGTTTGATGCACGTGGCTGCCGATAATCTGAAAAGCTACCTCGCCGGCCGCGGCGTGAACCTGGTGTCGGCCTGAGCCCGCCCGCCCACCACCGGCCACCAGACGCCGCCTCGGCCAGGCCCCCCGGCGGCACAACCTGCCCCCTGCCGAGAACCCGGCGCCGAGCCCACCGCGGGCGCCGGCCGGGCTCCCGGACCGTCGGCAGGCATGGGAGTCAGTAGACGTGACCAAGGCCTCAAACATCGGGTTGCTCGCCGCGACGATGCCGGAACTCGCCGCCGTCATCCATCGCCTGGACATGCAGTGGCAGGACAACATCGCCTTCGGCACCTGCGGCGACCACACCATCCTGGCCACCGTCTCGGGCATGGGACGACGCCGCGCGCTGACCGGCCTGGCCACGCTGTTCAAAAACGAGCAGTTCGACGTGGTGGTGAGCCTCGGCTTCGCCGGGGCGCTTCATCCCGACCTGACCGTCGGGCAGGTGCTCGAGTTCGCCCACGTCATGAACGAGGCCGGCAACACCCTGCCCCTGGACGTCGCCGCGCCGGGTGGCCCGACGCTGCTGACCGTCAACCGCGTCATCGACTCGGTGCAGGAAAAGCAGACGCTGCACCAGCAGCACGGCGCCGAGGCCGTCGACATGGAGACCTACCACCTCGCCGAGTCGCTGAGCCGCCGGCGCGTGCCGCTGCGCTGCATCCGCGCCATCTTCGACGACGCGACCACGGCCCCGCCCGCCGAGGCCGTCCGCTGGCTCACGCCCGCCGGCCAGCCCCGCGCCCTGCCGGCCACCGTCTGGCTGATGACCCATCCCACCCGGTTGCCCATGCTGCGCCGCCTCCGCAAGAGCACCCGCCTCGCCGCCGACGCCCTGGCCAACCAGCTCGAGCGCATGCTCCTGACCGAGACGGTGTGACGGGGGCAGATGACGGCGCCTTCCATCGCCCGTCCTGAGCGAGTCGGCGAGCGAAGGGCGGGGTTTCTCCGGGGAACGTCTCGGACGTGCGCACACGGCAGCCGACGCTTTGCTGGAAATCCCGCCCTTCGCTCGCCGACTCGCTCAGGACGGGCGTTAACCGCCGGGCTCCACCATCTTCCGCTGGTGTTGCTAGAATCCGTGACTCGACGCATAATCGCCGCTTCGGCCCGGGGCCGGGGGGCTGCCACCACGATCCAGGAAGGACCTGCGCCCATGTCATTCGATTCGACCGTCCACGCCAAGGCCATCGAGCTGACCCGCCTCGGCTACGAGATGACCGCCGCCGCCGGCTCGGGCCACCCCACCAGCGCCGCCAGCCTCGCCCACCTCGTCACCATCCTCATGTACCAGCACATGCGCTACGAGCCGGCCAACCCCCTGCACCCGTCGGCCGATCGCCTGGTGCTCTCCGAGGGCCACGCCGTGCCCATCATCTACGCCGCCTGTGCCGACCTGGGCGTGGCCATCGGCAAGAGCAAGGACGAGCTGCGCCCCATGACCCGCGACGACGCCATGACCCTGCGCGACATCGACTCCGTCGTCGACGGCCACCCCAACCCCATCGAGGGCTTCCCCTTCTTCGACACCGCCACCGGCTCGCTCGGCCAGGGGCTCTCCCACGCCGCCGGCCTCGCCGCCGCCGCCAGGATCGACGGCCTGGACAAGCGCGTTTTCTGCATCATCGGCGACGGCGAATCACGCGAGGGGCAGATCTGGGAAGCCGTCGACTTCATCCGCGACCATGGCCTGACCGGCGTCTGCCCCATCTTCAACTGCAACGTCTGGGCCCAGTCCGACAAGGTCAGCGACCAGCAGACGCCCGAGACCACTGCCGCCAAGCTCGAGGCCGCGGGCTTCGAGGCCATCGTCATCGACGGCCACGCCCCCGGCGCCATTGCCGACGCCCTGTCGCGCCACGCCCGGGCCCAGTTCGACCCCGCCGCCCGCCCCGTCGCCATCGTCGCCAAGACCGTCAAGGGCTGGGGCAGCTCCAGCCAGCAGGGTGACGGCCACCACGGCAAGCCCGCCGACGGCGACGACATGACCAAGGCCTTAGAGGAGCTCGACGCCACCGCCCGGCAGGTCGGCGCCCACGCGGACCAGACGCTCAAGGCCCAGCTCATGTCCCCCAAGAAGCCCGAGCCGCCGCGCATCGACCAGCCCATGAGCTTCACCGCCGCGCTGGAGCGCTTCGGCATGAGCGACGCCATCGCCAAGGGCAAGCTCGCGACGCGCAAGGCCTACGGCATCGCCCTGCGGGCGCTCGGCCACGCCCGCGGTGACGTCGTCGCCCTGGACGCGGACGTGAAGAACTCGACCTTCGCCGAGATGTTCGCCAAGGACGACGCCCTGGCCGATCGCTACTTCGAATGCCGCATCGCCGAGCAGAACATGTTCTCCGTCGCCGCGGGCTTGAGCGCCGCGGGCAAGCTGCCGCTGTGCTCGACCTTCGCCAAGTTCGTCACCCGCGCCTACGACCAGATCGAGATGGCCGTCAACTCGGGGGCGAACTTCAAGATCGCCGGCTCGCACGCCGGCATCTCGCTCGCCGCCGACGGCCCGAGCCAGATGTCCCTGCCCGACGTCGCCTGGTTCGCCAGCTTCGCCACCATGCAGCGTCCCGGCGGCGAGCCGGGCTTCTACCTGCTCCAGCCCTCCGACGCCTACCAGGCCTACGCGCTGACCCTCGCCATGGCCGAGCACCGCGGCCCCGTCTACATGCGCACGCTCCGCCCCGACACCGAGTTCCTCTACAGCGAGAACGACACCTTCACCCTCGGCGGCCACGAGGTGCTGGAGACCGGCCGGGACCTGCTCATCATCGCCAGCGGCTACATGGTCCACGAGGCCAACAAGGCCATCGACCGCCTCGACCAGCAGGGCGTCGACGCCGGCCTGGTCGACCTCTACTCGATCCCGTTTGACCGCGAGGCCATCCTCGACCTGGCCAACGAGCACAACGGCATGATCATGACCCTCGAGGACAACTACGGCCACGGCTTCGGCTCGGCCATCGCCGACGCCGTCGCCGAGGACGGCGGCGGCTTCACCGTCCGCCAGATGCACGTGCGCAACCTCCCCAAGAGCGGCCGCTCGCCCGACGACGTCCTGGCCTATTGCGGCCTGCACGAGCAGCAGATCGCCGCCGAGGCCATGGCCATGCTCCAGCTCCAGGCGAGCTGACGCGCAGCGACGTGAACCGCGAAGGAGCGAAGAAGGCGATGAACGCGAAGAAAAGCAATCAGGAAGAAAAGCGGGAAACAGCCTGAGTTTCTTTCAGGCCGGTGCCACCGATGGATGGTCCGCCGGTGGCGCCGCAACCAGGCCCCACCCGGCCTTCCTTCGCGCCCTTCGCCTGCTTCGCGCCTTCGCGGTAAAGTCAGTGCAAGGACGACCCCCATGCCCATAACCGACCAGGACATCATCGACGTCTCCCCCCCGCCGGCCACGGCCGCGGAGCAGTTCTACCTGCCCGCCGTGTTCAAGGGCATGGGCACCACGCTCAAGCACGTGCTCGGGTCCGTGGGCAAGGGCAAGCGCAGCCGCGCGCTGGAGTACCCCGACGAGCGCCGCGAGGATTTTCCCGTCGAGGAAGGTGGGGCCCACATCCCCAATTTCCGCGGCGTCCACCGCCTCAACCGCGACGAGAACGGCCGGGTCAAGTGCGTCGCCTGCTTCATGTGCCCAACCATCTGCCCCGCCAACTGCATCCACATCGAGGGCGCCGAGTCGCCATGGGACGACCGCGAGAAGTACCCCATCAAGTTCGACATCGATGAGCTGCGCTGCATCTTCTGCGGCATGTGCGAGGAGGCCTGCCCCGTCGACGCCATCGAGCTCACCTACGTCTACGACATCGTGGGCTTGAGCCGGCAGGACATGATCTTCGACAAGGAGAAGCTGCTGGCGATGTACGACATGACGATCGAGCGCAAGCCGATGTGAGTTCAGCCACGAAGGCACGAAGGAAGACAGAGCCACAGATCGGGAAGCCGAGAAACCGAACGACGGTTGCACCGTTACGTTAACGCCCGCCCTGAGCGAGTCCGCGAGCGAAGGGCGGGATTTCCGACGCTCCCCTGAAAGTTCCTCATCCCCCCGCTTTGCGCCCCCAGGAGCACCCCATGCGTACATGGCAAACAGCAATGACCCTCACGGCCGGCCTCGCCCTCATGCTCAGCGGATGCGTCGAGGAGACCGCCCCCGTCGAGCCCGCCCCGGTGGACCGCACAGCGCCCGCCGATGCCGAGCCCGAGCCGGCCGGCACCGATGAGCCCCAGCCCGCCGCCACCCCCGCCACGACCGACCCCGCCACGCCCGACCCCGCCGACCCCGGCAACCCCGACGACTACGACTTCCATGAAGACTGGTCTCAAGGCATCGACCCCGAAAAGTGGCTCGTCGCCGGCTGGCGCGAGCACAACATGCAGACCGGCCCCGAACGCACCTACGTGGAAGACGGCAAGCTCAACATGGTCTTCGTCAACGACTCGGAAGACGGCTGGCTCGGCGCCGCCCTCCAGACACAAAAGGAAGACTTCGGCTACGGGCGATGGGAAGCGGCGCTCAAGCCCTCCAGCGTCCCCGGCGTGCTCAACTCCATGTACACCGTTGACTGGCGCGACGGCGAAGGCACGAAGCAGGAGATTGACATCGAGTTCCTCACCTACACCTTCGACGGCGAGGAGCACCCCGGCGAGATGTGGATCGCCCTGCACACGGACGACCGCAGCAAGTCCACGCAGTTCTCCCTGCCGCTGGACTTCAACCCCTCGGAGGATTTCAACGTCTACGGTTGGGACATCACGCCCACGCACATCGATTACCTCATCAACGGAGAGGTGGTCTACACCTACGTCTACGAGGAGAACGACATCACCTTCGACGCGCCGTATCTGTTCAAGTTCAACGTCTGGACCAGCGAAAGCCCCTGGATCCAGGGCCCGCCCGAGCCCGACGTCGAGACCGTCTACCAGATCGACTGGGTGCGCTTCAAGGCCCGGGAGGCCGACTGATGCTCCGTCGCCCCCTCCCTTCGGGAGGGGGCAGGGGGGAGGGTGCTGCCTGGCGCCGGCGGCGCACGCCATGTCGATTACGCAAGGCGTCCGTGCGTCCCCCCCCCAACCCCTCCCGCAGGAAGGGGCCGGCAAGCGTGCCGCCGGCGACCTCTATAATCCCCGCCCATGGCCTTGACGCCCACCAGCAGCGACCTGGACAAGCCGGTCCGCGAGTTCGTGACGGCCATCGACACCACCATCGAGGCCGAGCTGACCGTGGAGCAGGCGCTGGCGCACATCCGGCGCAAGCCCGTGGCGCATGACGTGATCTACTTCTACGTCATCGACGACGAGGGCAAGCTCGAGGGCGTGGTGCCCACGCGGCGGCTGCTGCTGAGCGACCCGGGCAAGCCGATCCGCCAGATCATGCAGGAGATGGTCATCTCGCTGCCCGAGGAGGCGACGCTGGAGGAGGCGCTGGAGACGTTCGCCATCCACCGGCTGCTGGCGCTGCCGGTGATCGACGGCGAGGGTCGGCTCAAGGGGGTGATCGACGTGCGGCTGTACGCGGAGGAGGCCATCGACCTCGCCCACGCCAACCGCGCCGACGAGCTTTTCCAGATGATCGGCCTGAGCGTCGAGCAGGCGCGGCACGGCACGGCCGTGGCGGGCTACCGCCTGCGCATGCCCTGGCTGCT
>SKPT01000236.1 GCA_007119405.1 Phycisphaeraceae bacterium | reverse complement strand
GCAGGTGGAGGTCGCCGCCGCGCCCGGCGACGCCCTGGGCCCGGGCACCTGGGGCATCGGCCGGCTGGAGGTCGGCGAGGCGCTGACGGTGCGGCTGGTCAACGAGCACGTCAACGACGGCCCCGTGCACTACGACGCCCAGGGCAGCGCGTGGCGCAGCAAGGAGGGTGAGGTGCTGCTGACCGGCGACCTGGCCATCGCCGAGCAGGGGCGGCTGGACCTGGCCGGGCAATCCGTGGTGTTGCACGGGCGGTTGACGATCGACGCCGGCGGCGTGCTGGACCTGGCCACGGGCACGCCGCTGAGCGTGGGCGACGTGGTGCCGGCTTTCGCGGCGGCGGGGGATCAGCGGCCGGCCTGGCAGGCGCTGGCCGACCACGTCCTCGACAGCACGAATGAGCCGCTGAGCTTCACCCCCCACTACGAGCAGGGTTGGACGCGTTGGCAGGTCGCGGGCAACTGGCCGCTGCTCGGCGACATGAACCTCGACGGTGTGGTCGACACGGGCGACGTGGCGGTCTTCGTTCAGGCCCTGGTCGACCCCGCGTGGTACCTGGACCTGTACGGGATCGAGCCGATGCTCGTCGGCGACATCAACGCGGACGGGGCCTTCGACACCGGTGACGTGGCGGCCTTCGTGCAGTTGCTGGTCGCGGGCGTGGCCGGCGGGGCGCCGGGGGCGGGGGTGCCGGAGCCGGGGGGCGGGTTGTGGTTGGTGGGCGTGTTGTGGTTGCTCGGGGCGCGCCGGCGGTGATGCGTAACAGGCCCGGCCTCGGTTCACACCCGCGCCGGCTCCGCGCCCGTGCCCGCCCCGTCGAACTCGAAGCTCGGCCGCGCCAGCGGCGTCGGCCTCCTCGACCCGAAGTTCATCACCAACCCCACCATCACGAACGTCGCCACCAGGCTCGAGCCGCCGTACGACACCATCGGCAGCGTCAACCCCGTCACCGGCAAGAGCCCCACCGTGATGCCCATGTGGATCGTCGCCTGCGTGAAGATCATCGCCGCGAAACCCACGCACACCAGCTTGGCGTACGGGTCGCGCGACCGCCCCGCCACGGTGCAGAACGAGCCCACGAGCATCACGTACAGCCCGATGACCACACCGCAGCCCGCCAGGCCCCAGCGGTTGGCGATCACCGCGAAGATCATGTCGTTGTGCGCCTCGGGCAGGTGGTTGAAGCGCAGCAGCGTGCGCGACCGCGCCTCGCCCAGCCCCGTCACGCCGCCGGCCCCCACCAGCATCGTCGCCACCGTCTGCTGGTACGCCCCGCGATCGCGATGGCGCTCCGGCCAGAGCATCGCCGCGATCCGCGCCTCCTGGTGCGGCCGCAGCACGCGCAGCGACTGCGGCGCATCGAACGCCACCAGCGCCACGTTCACCCCGATCACCGCCACGCCCACCGACGCCAGCGCGATCAGGTGCCGCAGCTTCGCCCCTGCCGCCACCAGCATCGCCGCCACCGTCGGCAGAAACACCATCGCCGTGCCCAGGTCCGGCTGCTTGACCACCAGCGCCAGCGGCACCATCACGAACAGCCACGGCACCAGCAGCCCGCGAAGCGTGCGATAGCTCTCGCGGTAACGCAGGTACCACGCCAGCGCCAGCACCAGCGCCACCTTCGCCAGCTCCGACGGCTGGGCGAGCATGAATTGCAGATCAATCCATCGCCTGGCCCCGTGAATCACCGGCACGATCTCACGCGGCATGAACGGCAGCAGCAGCACCACCAGCAGCGCGAACGCCGCGATCGCGATCGCGTAGCTCATCCGTCCCAGCACGCGCGGATGCGGCAGCAGACACACCGCCATCACCACCAGCGCGATCGGCAGCCACCGCGCCCCCTGCGCCCGCGCCATCGACGGCGCCACCGTGTCGATCGCCAGGATCCCGATCACCACCAGCGCCAGCGCAGCGGTCAAGCCCCACCAGCCGGGGTGGTAGCGGAGCAGGCGGCGAAGCTCGTGGGAGGCAGGAGTCAATTCAATTCAGAATGCAGAATGCAGAATGCAGAAAAGAAGCTCCCTCGGCGACGGGTGCCTCGACCGCGGGTGCCACTGGCGGCTTGTCCGCCAGTGCCTCGGCCGCCCGATCCCATGAGCCCCACACACCTGTCTTTCCCTTTCTGCATTCTGCATTGCTCAATGCCTGGCCATGATCGCGCGCATCACCTCCGCGGCCACCGGCCCCGCGACGCGGCCGCCGCTGTCGCCATGCTCGACCACGACGGCCACGGCATAGCGCGGCCGGGGGGCGCCGTCGGGCTGGAGCAACGCCACGAACCACGCGTGGTTGCCGCTGCGGATGATCGGGTCGCCGCCGCGCGGGATGCCGTCGTCGCTCGTCGGCTGCCTTGTCGGCGCGGTCTGGGCCGTGCCCGATTTGCCCAGCACGCGGGCCCCGTCGATGTTGAAGATGCGATGCCGCGTGCCATCGGGCATGGGGATGGCGTAGCCCGTGCCGTGTGAGGCGTTGACCGCGTCGTCCAGGCCCTGCATGAGCACGTCGAGCGACGTCGGGTCCAGCCCCAGGTGTCGCCGCGGGCGGGCCTCCTCCGCCGGGTCGAGCACGAGGCGCGGCGCGAGATACTCCCCGCCGCGTGCCAGCGCCGCGTACGCCGCGGCGGCGTGCAGCGGCGTCCAGGACACCGGCCCCTGCCCGATGCCGAGCATCATGGTGTCGCTGTAGGCGAGCCGGCTCGCCTCCCGCACGCGCCCGGCGGTCTGCTCCGCCAGCCCCGCGACCGCGTGCTCGCCCAGCCCGAACGCCCCAAGCCAGGCCGTGATCCGCTGCGGGCCCAAACGTCGGCCGAGCTCGTAGAAGTAGATGTTGCAGCTCCGCGCCATCGCCGCCGCTGGGTCCAGCGAGCCGTGCTGTCCGCCCAGGTGATGGATCCAGCAGCGCAGCTCGTTGGGCCGATTCGGGTCGTACACCCCGCGGCACTCGATCGGCTCGTCCAGGCCCACCACGCGCTCCCGCGCCGCGGCCACCCATGTCAGCGCCTTGAGCGTCGATCCGGGGTCGTACGGCCGGGCCATCGCCCGGTTCAGGTGCGGCATGCGCGCCGCGTCGCGCCAGACCGAGGCCGGGTCCTGCCGATGCTGCTCGCGGCTGTAGCCCGGCGCCGTCGCCGCGGTCAGCAGCTCGCCCGTCTCCACGTCCAGCACCACCGCCGCCCCGTGCAGCTCCTGACCCAGCCGCGGCTGGGTGGTCTGCTCATCCTCGTCCGGCGGGTTGTGCCACGGCTGGACCCGCATCAGGCCGAAGCTCGGGTCGAGAATCGCCTGGACCTTCGCCTGGAGCTCGATGTCGATCGCCAGGGTCGCGTCGCGGCCCGGAACCGGCTCGACGCGCTGCTCCCGCCCGGAGTCCAGGTGCTGGACGATCTGCCCCCGCGTGCCGCGCAGCGTTGTTTCCAGCGCCCGCTCCACGCCCGTGCGCCCCACCTGGTCGCCGTCGCGATACCCGCCCAGGTCGCGGTCCGCCCCGTGCATGCGCAGCGGCCGGGCGCCGATGTCCTCACGCCACGCCGGGCGCATCATCCCGATCAGGTGAATGCCCACGCCCTCGACCGTCACCGGCATCGGCTCGTCGCTGCGCAGGTGCCCGGGCAGGTGGCTCCGGTCCAGCGTGACGGTGATCGCTTCGAGCGGGTAGCGCCGGTGCTTGGGCCGGCGCAGCTCCACCTCGCGCCAGATGGCCATGTCCCCGCCCCGCGCCGCGTCGGCCAGGTGCCGCCGCACCGCCGCACGCACCGGCGGGTCGACGTCGTACAGCAGCGAGTGCGCCTCGCGCTGGGCGGCGATCGGCTGGATCACCTCGGCATAGGGCACCGACTCGTTGAGCTCCGCCTGCCGACGCGCGTGCCAGTGCGCCCACAAATAGTTCGCCTCGCGATGGACGCGCGCCACCACGCGATCCGCCCGCTCGACCAGCTCCACCGGCTTGATCCCGCCCAGCTCCGCCAGGCGCCGCCGCAGCTCCTCCCGCTGCTCGTCGAACGGGCGGCGCTCCACGGCGATCAGGGCCTCGCGCTGCTCGATGCTCAACTCGCCCCACGCCTCGCGGTTCGCCCGCCGCGCCGCCGCCAGCGCCCGGTCGTACGCCCACTGGCCCGTGAGCACGCGGTAGTCCACCGCCACGTCGTAGCCCGGCGCGTCGATCGCCAGCTCCCGTCCGTGCCGGTCCAGGATTCGGCCGCGCACCGTCGGGATCAGCTCGGTGCTGCGCAGGGCGCGCTCGGCCTGGGCGAGGCGCTCGGCGTGGGCATCACCCACCGACATCCGCGCCGCCTGCGCCGCCAGCGCCAGCGACAGCCCCGCCGCCAGCAGCAACAGCAGCGCCAGACGGCGGTGGAACATGCTCGGGATGTGCCGACGCAGCAGGCGACGCATGGGATCCACCGTTGGAGCGCCTTCGAGCCAGTCGTAGCGGGTGCCACTGACAAGCTCCGCGGACTCCGCTTGTCAGTGGCACCCAAATGCTACGGATTGGGTGAGAGCGCTATAGCCGTCGCCTCGAGCGACGCGTGGGCGCACCACAAACACCACCCGCGCACACGGGTGCATAGCCTCGTTATCGGTCCGTTTCGCAAGTGAGGTTGAAACGCCGCCCACCCAGCCGCTTGCGGCTTCGCGAAACCGCCGAACGCCACGGACGAGCCCGCCCCGGCCCTGGCCGCCTCACTTCGCCCGCCGCGCCGCCGCGAGCATCCCGCGTGCCCGCTGCACGTCCCGCTCATGCCGGGCCGGGTCCTTCTCCGTCACGCCGCGCGACAGCACGGCCTTGAGGTGCTGCTCGGCCTGCTCCTCGTCGAGCTCGGCCAGGGGCGTGGCCTCGTCGGTGAGCACAGCCAGCTCGTTGCCGCGCATCTGGGCGAACCCGCCGCCGACGAAATACCGCTGCCGCTGGCCCGATGCCAGCTCCAGGTCCATCACCCCGTAGCCCAGCCGCGCCAGCAGCGGGGCCCGGTCGCGCAGCAGGCCGATCTGCCCGTCCCACGCCGGGATGGCCACGTGGCGGACCTCCTGCTCGAACAGTTGCTGCTCGGGGGTGATCACGGTGCAGAGGAAGTTGCCGGGCAAAGCGCACGCTCCTTTCGCTGAATCAAGCATCATACCACCCCCGCCACACCCCCGCCACGCCCCCTGTTAACGCCCATCCTGAGCGAGTCCGTGGGCGAAGGGCGGGACTTCCGCCGAGCCCGGCACCCTCATTTCTGCCTCCTGCATTCTGCATTCTGCATTCTGCATTCTGAATTCTGAATTAAACTCCCCCCATGGCCGACCCGTCCCTGCTCGAGTGCTTCGACAACCCCGCCCCCGACCGCGTTTACGTCATCGAGCACGTGGCCGAGGAGTTCACCAGTGTTTGCCCGAAGACCGGGCACCCCGACTTCGGCAGCGTGACGCTGCGCTACGTGCCCGCCGGCCGCTGCGTCGAGCTCAAGAGCCTCAAGCTCTACCTCCAGGCCTACCGCAACGAGGGCATCTTCTACGAGGCGGTGACGAACCGCATCGCCGACGACCTCGCCGCCGCCATGGCCCCGCGCTGGATGCTGCTGCGCACCGACTGGCGCGGCCGCGGCGGCATCCGCTCGACGATCAGCGTCGAGCGCGGCGAGCGGCCCGCCGAGGCGTAGGCTCCGGCCGTGGCATCGTTATTTCGGAAATGACCCGGGGCGGGATAAATCACCGCCGGCTGCAAGGCCACGCCGGTGCCCGCACATATGCAGGTTGAGGCACGCGCCGCTCCGTTGCGCTCGTCACCTTGGTGCAGTTGCGCCACTTTGGAGGGAAAATATGAACATTAACGGATCGACTCATCTCAAGTTCCGCTTCCTGATGCCGTTGGTGATGGTTGCGGCCGTCGCCACGCCGTTGGCGCTGGCCCCGGACGCCCAGGCCATCGTCCACGAGTGGTTCATCGAGGAGATCTACTCCGACCCCACCGGCGACATGCAGTACGTCCAGCTCCGCAACACCGGCGTGCCGTACGAGGACCAGTTCAGCCTGGCGCAGTTGACCAGCAACAGCCAGCAATTCAACTTCGGCAGCGACCTCGATGACTGGAACACCACCAATCGCGCCGTGCTCGTGGCCACCGCCGCCTTCGCCGCCCACGACGGGGCTGTGGCCCCCGACTACACCCTGCCCGATGGCTTCATGGACCTGACCGGCGACACCATCACCTTCCAGGCCGACGGCTTCGGCATCATCAACCAGTTCAGCTACGGCCCGGGCGACCTGCCCACCGACGGCCTGTACGCCCTGCACGTCGACGACGGCATCGTCCTCAACGCCCCGACCAACTTCGACGGGCAAACCGGCTTCGTCCCCGAGCCCACCACCGCCACGCTCATGCTCGCCGCCGGCGCCCTGGCCCTGCTGCGACGCGGACGCCGCGCCCCAGGCCGACGCTGACTGACGGCGTACGACCATCCCCCGCCCCCCACCGCCCCGGCCCGCGCGATCGCCGCGCCCACCGCCCCCACAGCCGACCACGCCCTGGCCCAGGAGACAGACATGGCCTGCACCACCCCCACGCGATGCATCGTCCTGCTGGTGAGCCTGACCCTCGCCCTCGCCGCCCCCG
>SKPT01000233.1 GCA_007119405.1 Phycisphaeraceae bacterium | reverse complement strand
TGAAGCGGTCACGCAAGACCTGTGGAGGCACCCTCGCCCAGCCCCTCCCAAAGGGAGGGGGGGCGGCTTCGGTCGGTTCGGGTAACATTGTCTGCCGCATTGTCATATCATCCGCGTCCGTGTGATTCCGTGTGCATCCGTGGTTGCCCATGACCGAGGCCTCCGCCAACATCCCCCGCCAGGCGCGCCCGCGTCTGCGTGAGCTGCCGAGCTGGACCGGCCCGCTCGTGGCGCTGGCGCTGATCGTCGCCGTCACGGGCATCTGGAACCCGGTGTTCCTGCGGCCGGACAACCTCATCAACATCCTCAACGACGTGTCGCTGCTGGGCATCATCGCCGTGGGCATGACGGCGGTGATCATCCTCGGCGGGATCGACCTGTCCGTCGGCTCGCTGCTCGCCTTCGCCGGCGGCGTGGCGATGATGAGCCTCAACGCCGTCTACAACCACGGCCAGGGCAACGAAATCCTCGCCGTCGCCACGGGCCTGGCCGTCGCCCTGGCCGTGGGCAGCGCCGCGGGCACGCTCAACGGCCTGCTGATCGCCAAGGGCGCGATCCCGCCGTTCATCGCCACGCTCGCCGGGCTGGTCGCCTACCGCTCGGCGGCAACCTGGCTCGCCGACGGCGGGCAGTTCTTTTCACAAGGCTCCGACCTGCTCGCCAAGCTCGGCTGGGGCTTTGAGCTGCCCCTGGTCACCGTGCGCGGCAGCGCGCTGGTCATGCCCTACCCCGTGCTCGCGTTCGTGGCCGTCGTCGTCGTCGGCTACGTCGTGCTCAACCGCACGCGCTTGAGCCGGCACATCTATGCCGTGGGCGCCAACGAGCAGGCGGCGCGGTACTCGGCGATCGCCGTCGACCGCGTCAAGATCATCACGTACACGCTCATCGGCGCGACGGTGGGGTTGGCGGCGTTCCTGCACGCGGCGCGCTACCAGTCGGTGAGCTCATCGAGTGCCGGGCAGTTGCTCGAGCTCTACGTCATCGCGGCGGTGGTCATCGGCGGCACGCGCATGAGCGGCGGGGCGGGCAGCCTCACCGGCACGGTCATCGGCGTGCTGATCATCGGCGCCATCCGCAACATGCTCACCATGCTCAACGTCACCAGCTACGCCCACGGCCTGGTGATGGGCGCGATCATCGTGGCGGCGCTGCTGCTGCACCGCCTGACGCGACGGTGATTGATCGGCCAAAACAGCAGGAGGGGGCGCTACTGGCTGCGTTCGAGGTGGCGCTGGACGGTGGCGCGGGCGAGGGGGTCGAGGGCGTCGGGGTCGAGCTCGAAGGCGCGGCGGTACCATTGGATGCGCTGCTCGTGGGAGAGGGCGGGGTCGTCGCCGACGCCGGCGCAGGCGCGGGCGAGCTGGTGGTTGATGCGGTCGGCCAGGTCGGGGCCGGCACGGTCGCGCAGCGACTCGAGCTCGTCGACGGCCTCGCGGTGGTGGCCTTTCTCGACGAGCTCGGTGACGATCCAGTCGAGCCTGGCTTCGTGGTCCTCGCCGCCGAGCTTGACGAGGGCGACGATGCCGACGACGAGCCCGAGGGTGAGGATGAGGGCGGCGCCGAGCCTGGTCATGGCGGCACCACTGTCGGCGGGCGGGGCCGTGGCGTCAAGGCGGTGGGGGTTGCCGGGGCCGGCGGCGGGTGGGAAGATCACGCCAACGGATAAGGAGCTGCCATGCGCCGCATCGTGATTGTCAGTCTTGTGTGGGTGATCGGGTTGGTCCATGTCGCCAGCGGCCACGAGTCGGGCGAGGGATGGGTGTGGATCGAGGGCCAGGACGCGGCGGAGCATGACTTCATCCGGCACAACTGGTACGACGACGTGGACAAGGCGATCATGTCCGGGCAGCAGTGGCTGTCGCACTACGGCGGCCGGCCGGGCGTGGCGCGGTACCGGTTCGCGTCGCCGGGGCCGGGGCGGTACGTGCTGTGGATGCGGATCAACCCGTTTCGGGTGTCCAAGGCATATCGGCTGGACGAGGGGCGGTGGCGGGAGATCGAGGTGGCCCGGCGGCGGGATGAGATCATGATCTCGCCCCGGCCGGACCATCGCTACCTGGCGTGGGTGCGCGTGGGCGAGGTGGAGCTGGGCGGGGGCGAGCATGAGCTGGCGGTGCGGGTCGACAGCGAGCTGTCGAACCATGGGGGGATCGACGCGCTGGTGCTGACGCGCAACGGGGGTTTCGTGCCGACGGGGACGCGCCGGCCGGGCGCGGAGCACGAGGCGGGGCCGGACGTGTGGTTTCCCGTGGTGGTGGGCGATGAGCCGGCGGGCGAACCGGTGATCGACCTGTCGCATCTGAACCACGACGAGGCGGGGGAGCGTGGTCGGCTGGTGCGTGACGGCGACGCGCTGCGGTTCGAGCAGGACGATGAGCCGACGCGGCTGTGGGGGGTCAACGGCAACATCGCGGCGGGGATGAGCCAGGAGCGGATGACGCGCCGGGCGCGTTACCTGGCGCGGCACGGGGTCAATGCCGTGCGGCACCATCCGGTGTTCGCCTTCCTCGGGCCGATGCGTGACGGGGGGTTTGACGCCGAGCGGCTGGAGCAGTTTGATCGGTGGTTCGCCACGCTCAAGGCGCACGGGATCTATCACCACTGGTCGGTGTTCTATCCGTTGGTGATCTCCGAGGATGACGGGTACCCGCCGGAGCTGTTCGCGGAGCTGAACAACGGGCGGACGTATGGGCTGGTGAACATGTCGCGGCCGTTGCAGGACCTGCAACTGGCGTACGTGACGGCGCTGCTGGAGCACGTGAACCCCTACACGGGGCTGGCGTATCGGGAGGATCCGGCGCTGGCGGTGGTGGAGATTCACAACGAGGACAGCATTTTCTTTCACAATCCGCTGAACCAGTTGGCGCAGGGTGACGCGGGGGATTGGCCGGAGCACGCGCGGCTGCTTCGGCGGGCGTTTCGGGACTGGGCGTTTGAGCGGTATGACGGCTCGACGCGGGCGCTGCGCGCGGCGTGGGGGACGGGCGATACGTTCGATGAGTCGGAGTTCGAGTTGTATGCGGCGTGGCAGATGGATGGTGATGGGCCACGCATTGGCGACCGGGTCGAGCCGGGGCAGCGGGCGCGGATGGGAGATTTCATTCGGTTTTTGACCGAGATGCAGCGCGGGTTTTACGAGCGGCGCGTGGCGGAGCTGCGTGAGGTGGGCTATGACGGGCTGGTGATCACGACGGCGTGGCGGGCCGGCGGTGCGGCGGCGGACCCGGCGAACCTGTACGCGGACGCGGCGGGCGATGCGATCAGCCGGCACAACTACGTCGCGGGCCACGAGGGCCGGCACCGGATTGAGCCGGGGCGTGTGGGCACGTTCACGCACCTGGAGCGGGCGGGCTCGGGTCTGCTGGCGATGGGGATGTACCAGGTGGAGGGGATGCCGTTCGGGACGACGGAGTGGAGCCAGACCACGCCGAACCCGTACAAGGCGGAGGCGGCGCCGCTGGTGGCGTTCTACGGGATGGGTCTGCAGGGCTGGGACTTCTCCTACAAGTTCACGAGCGCGGCGTCGGCGGCGCGGCTGGGCGACGGCTGGCCGGGGCTGCGGTGGTACGCGGCGGACACGCCGCACTACATGGGGCAGTTTCCAGCGCTGGCGTTGGCGGTGCGGCGGGGGGACATCGCGCCCGGGCCGGTGGCGGCGGCGCGGCGGCTCGGGGTCGAGGCGCTGTTCGCGGGGGTTGACCCGCTGGAGCAGGACTTCACCGGCGGCGGGTGGGACGACAAGCGGCTGGTCGGCGACGAGCAGACCCCGGCCGAGGTGCTGGCGATCGGGCGTGTGACGGTGGGCTTTGATGGCGGGGAGAGCGTGAACGTGGACTGGGGGCAACACTGGGACGCCGAGGCGGGCGTGGTCGAGGCCATGACAGGCGAGCTGCGGTGGGATGCGGGTGGGCGGGTGGTGACGGTGGCGAGCGAGCGGACGCAGGCGGTGATCGGGTTCGCGGGGCAGGTGGAGGGTGGCTTCGACCTGCCGGCGGTGGCGGTGGAGGTGGAAACGCCGTTCGTGTCGCTGATTGTCACGTCGCTGGACGGGCAGCCGCTGACGCGCTCGCGGAGCGTGCTGGTGACGGCGATGGCGCGGGACAAGCAGACGGGGGCGGAATACAGCGAGGACATGACGCGGCTGGAGCGGCTGGGGGGGCCGCCGCTGGTGATGGAGCCGGTGCGGGCGCGGCTGCGGTTCAAGGGTGCGGGGATCGAGCGCGTGGAGGCGCTGGACGTGGAGGCGGTGGCGACGGGGCGGGAGCTGGAGGTGGTGGACGGGGCGTTCGAGATCGATGGGCGATGGGGGACGTACTACTACCACGTGACGCGTTGAACGGCTGGGGTGTGGCGATGGAGGGGTGTTGGGCGGGGATACGCGAAGCCGCGAGTGGCTATCGGGGTGGGCGGCCCGGTGCATGGTGGGGCGGGTGAGCGTACAATCGGCTCGGGCCTGTTGAGGGAGCCAAGTTGATGAATGTGGAACCGGATCACGCCAGCGTCGCTTCTGCCGCGGGGCCGGCGACGTCGGGTGAGGCGACGGAGCCTGGTGTGGGCGGGGGTGGTCGCCGGGCGGAGCCGCTGCTGCTGGAGATTTCGTGGGAGGTGTGCAACCAGGTGGGGGGGATCTACACGGTGCTGCGTTCGAAGGTGCCGTCGATGATCAGCCGGTGGGGGAACCGCTATTGCCTGATCGGGCCGTACAACCAGGGCACGGCGCAGGTGGAGTTCGAGCCGGCGCCGCTGGTGGGTCCGATCGGTCAGGTGGTCAAGCAGCTTCGGGAGCTCGGGATGGGGGCGCATTACGGTCGCTGGCTGGTGAGCGGTCGTCCGCACGTGGTGCTGCTGAACTACCTGGACGCGTTCAAGGGTCTGCACGAGGTGAAGTATCGGCTGTGGGCGAATCACCACATCTCGATGCCCGGGGATGACGAGCTGCTCAACAACGTGGTGGCGTTCGGCGAGCTTTGCCGACTGTTTCTGTCGCTGCTGGGCGAGGCGGAGGGGGAGCGGCGGAAGCTGGTGGCGCATTTTCATGAATGGATGGCGGGGCCGGCGGTGCCGATGCTGAGGCAGGAGGGTTGGCCGGGCTCGATCGTGTTCACGACGCACGCGACGCTGCTGGGGCGTTACCTGGCGACGAACCACCCGGTGTTCTACGACCACCTGCCTTTTTTCGACGCGGACGCCGAGGCGCGGCACTTTCTGGTCGAGCCGCAGCACAAGATCGAGTCGGCGGCGGCGCACGGGGCGCACGTGTTCACGACGGTGTCGGACGTGACGGCGGAGGAGTGCCGGCATCTGCTCGGCCGGCAGCCGGACATGCTGCTGCCCAACGGGATCAACATTCAGCGATTCGCGGCGCTGCACGAGTTTCAGAACCTGCACGTGAAGTACAAGGATCAGTTGCACGAGTTCACGGTGGGGCACTTTTTCCCCAGCTACAACTTCGACCTGGACACGACGTTGTACTTCTACACGTCGGGGCGGTACGAGTATCGCAACAAGGGGATGGACCTGACGATCGAGGCGCTGGCGCGGCTGAACTGGAAGCTGAAGCAGGCGGGCTCGAACGTGACGGTGGTGTTCTTCATCATCACGCGTGCGCCCATCAAGACGATCAACGTCACGGCGTTGCAGTCGCGGGCGATGCTGCGTGAGTTCCGCAACGCGAGCGAGGCGATCAAGGACCAGATCGGCGAGCGGCTGTTCCACGCGGCGACGGCCGGGAGCATTCCGGATCTGAACACGCTGCTGGACGACTACTGGCGGTTGCGGCTGCGTCGGACGATCTACACGTGGAAGCGCGACCTGCCGCCGCTGATCGTCACGCATGACCTCCAGGACGACGCGCGCGACGCGGTGCTGAACCAGTTGCGCTCCTGCCAGTTGTTCAATCTCCAGCACGACCCGGTGAAAATCATCTATCACCCGGACTTCATCGCGGCGACGAACCCGCTGTTCGGGATCGACTACGACCAGTTCGTGCGGGGCTGTCACCTGGGCGTGTTTCCCAGCTATTACGAGCCCTGGGGCTACACGCCGCTGGAGTCGATCGCGCTGGGGGTGCCGGCGATCACGAGCGACCTGTCGGGGTTCGGGTCGTATCTGAAGCAGTTGACGCCGGAGCACGAGGAGCGTGGCGTGTACATCGTGCCGCGGCGGCACACCGACTTCAACCAGGCGGCCGACGAGCTGGCGGATCGGATGTTCCGGTACTGCCAGTTGACGCGTCGTGAGCGGATCGCGCTGCGCAACAGCGTGGAGTCATTCAGCGAGCATTTCGACTGGCACAACCTGGGCAAGCGTTACCACGAGGCGCACGAGCTGGGGCTGGAGCGGCTGGGGTAATACGAATCCAGGTGATTCCGTGTGCGCGTGCCACGGTTTGTCCGCGAAGCGGCACGGCGTGCGCGACGCGACAGATGCACGGCTTGCCCATGGGTCAAGCCGTGGCACCCAAGGCCGTGAACTCTCGCTGTAGGGTGGGTAGAGCGAAGCGAAACCCACCGGTTGCGGCGGGAATCCACGCCCAGCGTGGTGGGTTTCGCTGCGCTCTACCCACCCTACATCAGCGCCGCCACACGTGACGTTCACGGCG
>SKPT01000378.1 GCA_007119405.1 Phycisphaeraceae bacterium | reverse complement strand
GTCCCGGTCCGTGGCACCGGCGCCGGTTGGATTCACGGCGCTGCATGTCTCAGCGCCGGACGCGCAGCGACTCGATGACCGGCAGCTCGCCGACCAGCGGCGACAGGTACTCGAGGTAGTTCGCCGAGATGTCGCAGTCGTCGACGATGTAGGTCTTGTCCAGCGTGCGCGTCTTGCCCGCCACGTCCTCCAGGCGCACGAGCTTGTACTCGACCTTGTAAGGCCGGGAGCTGACGCGCTGGATCGCCACCGATCCCTGCTCGCGGCCGGCCAGCGCAAAGCCGGCCGCCCGCCGTCCCACTTCGCGTGCCTCCTCGGCGTCGACGTGGCTGTACAGCCCCGCGAAGCTGCGTTGCAGATACCCGAACGTGTCCGCGCGCACGCGCGCCTTCTCGCCCCGGGCGGCGAAGTGCTGCTTCAGCGCCTCGGCCAGGTGATCGCCCAGCGCCCCGCTGCCGGAGAGCTGCACGTTGCCGTGGGCGTCGCGCTCCACCTGCCCCGATTGCTCGGCCAGCTTCACCGCCATGGGCGTGCCGTCGGCGTCGTGGATGCCCTCGGACACCGCGATCACGCACCGGCCGTGACGCTCGACCGTGCGCTCAACCGCCGCGGTGAACTTGTCCATGTCGAACGGCACTTCGGGCACGTAGATCAGGTGCGGCCCGTCGCCCTCGTGCTGGCGCGCCAAGGCCGACGCGGCCGTCAGAAACCCGGCGTGCCGACCCATCACCACGTTGATCTTGATCCCCGGCAGGGCCTTGTTGTCCAGGTTGTCGCCCATGAACGCCTGGGCCACGAACTTCGCCGCCGACGCGAAGCCCGGCGTGTGGTCGTTGTGCACCAGGTCATTGTCGATGGTCTTGGGCACGTGAAACGCACGCAGCTCGTAGTTCGCCTTCTTCGCCTGCTCCTGCACGATCTTGCACGTGTCGGAGCTGTCGTTGCCCCCGATGTAGAAGAAGTAGCGCACGTTGTTCTTCTCGAACGTCTTGAAGATCCGCTGGCAGTACTGCTCGTCCGGCTTGTCGCGCGACGAGCCCAGCGCCGCCGACGGCGTCAGCGCCAGCCGATCCAGCCGATCCTGCGGAATGTCCTGCAACTCGATGAAATCGTTCGCGACGATCCCCGCCACCGCGTGATGCGCCCCGAGGATTCGCTGCACCGCGTCATGCTCACGCAGCGCCTCGATCACCCCCACCAGCGACTGGTTGATCACCGCCGTCGGCCCACCGGACTGGCCGATCACGGCATTGCCGCGCAGAACATTGCTCGCTTCGCTCATCGCTTCATCTCACTCCAATGCCCCGGGACGGTGGTGACGGTCGGCCCATGCCGCTCCTGAAGTGGATTCTAGGCGATCCGCCACGCGCGCACAAAACCACATCTCCGCCATTGACGCCCATCCAGAGCGCGTCCGCGCGCGAAGGGCGGGAGCGGCGCCACCTCCATTGCCACATGCGCCGGGTGCCACTGGCGGCTTGCCCGCCAGTGCCCGGCCCGACCGATCTCCATCGCGTCGAAGGCTCGTTGCCTACGACACGATCGATCCCTGCGCGCCAGCCGCAGCGCCCAGGCACGGGCGGGCAAGCCGCCAGTGGCACCCCAGAACGCACGTTGCCTACTGCGGCCGCGTCACCTGCACCCAGCGTCGCCGCTGCGCGTCCCACATGCGATGCACGTCGCCGTACGGCTCGGCCGGCGCCGCCTCGCGATGCATCCGCCACATCGCATCGACAAACGGGTCAAACGTCGACGCCTCCTGGCTCGGCCGCTCATGCTCGCCGCGCTGCTCCGCGTAGGGGTCCGGATCGGCCATGAAGCGGTCGACGTAATCAAAGAACGCGTCGTGATCCCACAGCCGCTTGGCCTGCATGTGCCGCGCCGCCAGGGCCATGCCGACCCACGCCCGCCCCGTGCAGCACAGGCGATAGCCCTCGGACGTGCGGTCCCATCGCTCCCAGTCGTCCGGGTGCTTGTGCTCGTAAGGCTCGCGCGGGCCGTGGTGCGTGACCATCTGCCACAGCGCCGTCTGCCCATGCCAACCCTGGCCGTAGTACGTCTGCGTGTCCTCCTGGAAGACGGCCGTGGCGGGCAGATCAAAGAAGCGGTCGTCGTCGAGCATCAGCCCCGCGAAGAGAATCGGCCACTTGCGCCCGGACGTGTGCCCGCCGCCTTCGTTCCAATGCCCGCCCGCCTCGGCGATGCCCCACAGATCGATGCCGTACTGCACCAGGCGGATCAGCAGCGTCTCTTTCTGCTCGCGCGGCACGTCCAGGTGCACCATCAGGCTGGCGATCGACACGATGCGCCCGACCTCCCGGCCGTAGCCCGGCTGGTTCTCCGTTGGCGCGATCGTCCGCGCCAGCCACGAGCCGTTCATGTGGTCCAGCCAGGGCCGCTCCATGTACCGCTCGATCGTCGACCAGGCCGGCACGTCATCCGGCGCCTCGAGCTCGTGCAGCCGATCCCATTGCAGGTCGCCGGCGCGGAAGATCGGCTTGTCAAAGCCCACGTAGGGCGGACGGAACGCGTCGGCCGGCGGGGCCTCGTCCACCACCGTCAGCACCGCCGCCGTCCGCAGCACGCGATGCGTGTTCCGCTCCGAGCCCCACATCAGCTCCCAGTGCATCTTGCGGTTGGGCAGCTCCACGTGGCTGATCGTCGAGATCAGCGACCGGTTCGGATCCAGCTCAAGCGGGAAGCGCGTCACCGCGTCCTCGTTGAAGTTCCGCCCGCGCGAGTCGTAGCCCTGCCGGTTCTCGGCGCGGTACACGACCATCGACCCGTTGCGCCAGCGGTTGTCATCCTGCAAGCCCGTGTTGCCCCACTGGTCCTGCGTCAACTGCGTCTCCTGCCCCTCCGGCGCCGGGCCCGGGGCCGGGTCCACCTCCACCACCGTCACCGGCCCGACCACCCACCAGTCGCCGTTGACGAACTGCCCCACCTCATGCTCGTCGGCGAACGTCCACGTGATCCCATGCTGGCTCACCTGCCCGGCCAGCCGCGGCTCATCGGCCCATGCCTGAGCACCCATCACACCCGCCATCCCCACCACCACCACCGCCACCACCACCGACAACGACACACGATGCCAATTCATGATGCTTCTCCTTGACGCGTTCACCCAACCCAGCCGCTCGCGGCTTCGCGAAGCCCCCGCCACGCCCGCCGCCACCGCCACCGCCGTCCCGTTCCCCCCTCACCGCTGGCGAATCCGGATCAACACCGGCTGCGCGCTGACCGCCTCGGGCGCGCCGCGTGGCTGAAACCGGGCCGTCAACGTCACCGTCGTCGCCTCGGGCGGCTCATCCTCGAAGCGAAGCAGAAACCCGTACGCCGGGCCCGCGATCGACTCGACCTCCACATCCGCCAGTTCCTCGCTGCTGTAGCTCCAGCTCGCGTATGGACCGATCTGCTCCAGCTCTGCCGGCGTCCCGCGCCCATCGTACAGCCGCAACGACAGCCGCCCAGGCGGCAGCGACATCGCCAGCCCGTCGCCCGACAGCGCATACACCTGCGCCATCACCCCGTTGGGCAGCGCCGACGGCTCCGACCCCACCGGCGACGGCGCCGCCAGCACGCGCAGATCACTCACCTGCGCATGCTCGGCGCGCGTCGGTCCCGCGGCACACCCCGCCACGCCCATCACGCCCACCACCGCCGCCAACCGCGCCAACAACGCCATCATCGCGCCGGCCCGCCGCGCGCTGTCACACCAACCATGCCTCATCTCGCCTCCTGCGGCTCGTCGGCCTCCTCCTGCATCAACTGCTGAATCTCCTCCAGCAGCTCCTGCTCATCGTCCGGCGCCATCCAGTCCTCGCGGTACGGGGCCAGCATGCTGTCGAGGTCCGTCCGGTTGTCCAGTTGACGCATCGCGTCCAGTGCCTCACTGCGCTGAATGTTCTCACGCGTGATCCGGTCCGCATCCTCCACGGTTGTGAGGATGTGCGGCGTGATGATGATCAGCAGCTCCGTGCGCAGCTTCGTCGACAGCGTCGAGCGGAACAGCGCGCCGACCAGCGGAATGTCACCCAGCAGCGGCACCTTTCGCACGCGGTCCTCCGACTGCGTGTCGATCATCCCCCCGATCATGATCGTGTGCCCGTTCTGCACCGTCACCGTCGTCGCTGCCTGGCGCTGATTGATGATCGGCGCCCGGATCCCGTCGCTGACCTCCACGTCCGACATGCTCAGCGAGCTGGTCTCCGGCATCACGTCGATCCGCACGAAGCCGTCCGGGCTGATGCGCGGCAGCACGTCCAGAATCACGCCCACGTCCCGGTACGCGATCGTGTTCGTCACCGTCCCCTGCTCCGTCACCTGGCTGGCCGTGATCAGCGGCACCGACTGGCCGATGTTGATCCGCGCCGTCTGGTTGTCCGCCGCCACGATCTGGGGCCGGCTGAGCACCTCCAGCCGACCCTGGCTCTGCAGCGCCCGCAGCAGAAAATCCAGGTCGCCGCCCGTCACCGACACCGCAAATCCGCCCGTCTGCGCCAGGGCGTTCGCCACGCCGAAGTCCGTGCCCACGGTCACCGTGGAGCTGTCGAGCATCTGCTCCAGGTTCCACTCGATGCCGAACTCCGTCTGGTCATCCAGCGTCACCTCCGCCAGCAGCACCTGCAACAGCACCTGCGGCGGGGCCCGGTCCAGCTCCTCCACCAGCTCCATGATCGTGTCAAAATAGCGCGGGCTCGCCGAGATCAGCAGCGTCCCGGCGTTCGGCTCGCCCACCACCGACACCTCGCGCTCCAGCAGCCGCTGGCTCGCCCCCAGGGCATCGCTGCCCAGCGTCTGCACCAGACGCTGACGCTCCTGGTCCAGGAACCGGCTCAGCGTCTCCTCCACGTCCTCCGTGTTCGCGTTGCGCAGCCGATACGTCCGGGTCGTCCGCTGCTGCGCCGTGGACGAGTCGAGCTCGCTGATCAACTGGCTCGCCAGCGCCACGTAATGCTCCGTCCCGCCCACCAGCAACGAGTTCGTCCGCAGGTCCACCGTCACGCTCAAGGCATGACGCTCCGCGCTGCCCACCGTCGCCGACGCCGGCTCATACCCCTCCAAACCCTCCGCCGCCTCGCCTTCGAGCCCCTCCATCGCCACCGGCCGCGTCACCAGCGTGTAGTTCACCGCGCGCCCGTCGTCCACCCCCGGCGCCGGCTGCATGCGGAACAGCGCCGTCAATATCTCCGCCATCTGCGCCGCGTCCGCGTTGACGAGCTGGAAGATCTGAATCTGCGCCATCTGCGGCGACGCCGCGTCCAGCGCGGTGACCAACTGCTCCAGGAACGGCATGTTGTCCACCGGCGCCGAGACCAGCAGCGAGTTCGTCCGCGAGTCCGACGTGATCAGCACCCCCTCGCGCAGCGCCGAGGCCACCAGGTCGCGCCCGTCGTCCGTGCGCGTGACGAATTGCAGCAGCGTTTGCCGCTCGGCGGTGCCGGGCGACTCGCCGTCCGGCTCGGCCGTGAGCGTCTCGGTCAGCAGCGTCGCCAGCTCACCTGCCTCGGCGTGGCGCAGCGGAAACACCCGCAGCTCCGCCACCCGCGCCACCGCCGACGTGTCCAGCCGCTCCACCAGCCGCTCGATCCGCTCGAACGCCGACCGGCTCGCCGAGATCAGCAGCGCGTTCATCCGCGCATCGATCTCGATCTGCACGGCCTCCGGCTCATCCTCGGCGCGGTACAGCCCGGTGATCGTCTCGGCAAGCTGCGCCGCGTCCGCCTTGCGCACCGGCAGCACGTGAATCCGCTGCTCGTCGTCGGCCACCGCCTCGACGTCCAGCCGCTCGATCATCGACGCGATCATCGCCATGTCCGACGCCGACGCCGAGACCACCAGCGAGTTCGTCCAACCATCGGGCACCAGCGCGATCGGCTGGGGCACCACGCCCTCGCGCTGCGGCCGGGCGTCGACGAGCTGCTCCAGCGTCTGCCGCACCCGGCCCACGCTGGCGTGCTCGATCGCGAAGATCCGCATTTGCGCCGCCGGCGCCACGTCCATGCGGTCCAGCTCGGCCACCATCTGCTCCACGTCGTCGATGTCGCGGCCGTCGGCGACGACCAGCAGCGCGTTGAGCCGGCCCTGGACCGTCACCGACACCGGCATCCGCGCCAGGTCATCGCCCACCGCCGCCTCCGCCGCCTGCTTGCTCGCGAAAAGCTGCTGGACCGTCGGCCCGACCTGGCCCGCCTCGGCGTGTTCCAGCTCCAGGAGCCGCACCGCCGCCGTCTCCGCCGCACGCTCGGCGTCCAGCCGCTCGATCAACGCCTCCAGCCCCGGCCACACCTCATCGTCCGCCACCACCAGCAGCGCGTTGGTGCGCTCGTCGACGCTGACGCGCGGCCGACGCTGCTCATCCAGCTCACGACCCGCCGCGCCGTCGTAGAGCCCCTGGATCATCGTCGCCACGCGCTGCGCGTCGGCATGTTCGAGTGGATAGAGCCGCACGTCCGCCAGGCTCGCCGCATCCGTCGCGTCCAGCGCGGCCACCACCTGCTCGATCAGCGGCATCAGGTCGCTCCGCGCCGCCACCAGCAGCGAGCCGATCGTCTCCACCGCCTCGATCGTCACCGCGTCACGCGCCCGCGGCACCTCCGCCAGG
>SKPT01000482.1 GCA_007119405.1 Phycisphaeraceae bacterium | reverse complement strand
TCAAAGCAGATAGCGCCACGACTACATCGTATGTACGAGACAGTCCTGGTCGGGACGGATGGAAGCGCCTCTGCTCGGAACGCACTCGAACATGCGGTCGAATTGGCACAGTCGATTGGGGCACGGCTGCACGTCATCACCGTCGTCGATTCGCAAGCAAATCCACTGAAATTTGGTGTAACCGAGGTGGACAAACTGAACCGGGCGAAGAAAATACTCATTGATGATATCACAACCGTCACGCACGATAGCGACCTCACGACAGAGATTTTTCGGGGCGACGCTCCCGAAATCCTACTTAACTACGCCGATGAAATCGATGCGGACCTCCTTATCGTTGGACAAAGTGGTGTAAGCGACCTCGAAGCGGCACTGTTCGGGCGGACGACCGACCAGCTAGCGGAAGAAACCCGGATTCCGCTGACAATCGTGCCTGCTCCGAACGAAAAATGACTCGACAACTGTTCGCTTTCCATCTTTCGTTGCGTCTCACTCTGTGATTTCAACGTATCCATGCGTTTTTCCACTGGAACTTGCGAGTCGACGCTACTCCTCCTGGTCGGAAATCCTGTTGGTCGATGTGCGTGAATCGAACGACCGATTTCGATGACTGTCGTCCGATGGTGTTCCTCCCACACGTTGATAGTTCAGCGCGCTGAGTAACGCGGTATGGATCGGGTCTGGATCACGAACGGCTCGACGCGTATCGCACCGGTATCTTCATCAGGTGCCCGCAGCACCCTCGGAGGTCTGAGCCATCACCACGGCGACCATGAAAACGGCTAGCAAGGTCAACGTCGTACGCCGGCCCGAACGCTTCGTCTCCGACGACCGGCGGGTCATCACCCGCTTCTTCGCCACCGGCGGCGAGGACCACCAGCGCGCCATCGTCCAACGCGTCCTCGAGCTCGACGACGCCGAGGTCGACGCCCTCGTGACCCACCTCCGCGCCGACTTCTCCCGACGCCACCGCCACATCGAGGAGGCCTTCCGCACCCACTACCAGTCCGTCAAGAGCTACCTCCCCGACGACGCCGAGCTCTCCGAGGCCCGCCAACTGCTCATCGGCGCCTACTTCACCATGGAGTACTCCGTCGAGTCGGCCGCGCTGTTCAACCCCTCGCTCGCCCTGCACCCGGACCAGAGCGGCACGAAGCGCGGCGAGGCACGCCTGCTCATGTCCCTCCGCGCCACCGGCGAGGGCCACATCTCCTCCATCGTCTTCCGCACCGGCATGGTCCACGCCGACGGCAGCATCAGCTTCGACCAGCCCAGCCGCTTCGCCCACCGCCTGCGCACCCAGGCCGACCGCCTCTACGAGAAGAAGCTTTTCACCCTCAAGCTCATGGAGATGGGCGCCTACAACGACACCGCCGGCGACATCCTCGGCCCGCTGCCCGAGCACTTCACCTTCCACCAGCTCGAGGACCGCATCTCCGAGCTCGCCCAGGGCGAGTCCGTGCCCGCCATCCTCAACGAAACCACCGAGAACCTGCTCTGGCTCGCCCGCAGCAACTACCACCTGGAGATGCCCGCCGGCACCGACCCCTCCGAGGTCGTCATCTTCCCAAGCTCCGACAACGAATCGCGCGGCATCGAGGACGTCCGCCTTACACGCTTCTTCGACGACGACGGCACCGTCACCTACTTCGGCACCTACACCGCCTACAACGGCTACCGCATCCTCCCCCAGCTCATGGAGACCGCCGACTTCCGACACATCGCGGTCCACACCCTCAACGGCCGCTACGTCCAGAACAAGGGCATGGCCCTGTTCCCCCGAAAAATCAACGGCCTCTACCACATGATCTCACGCATCGACGGCGAGAACATGTACCTCATGTGGTCCGACGACGTCCATTTCTGGAACGAGGCCCAGCTCATCCAGCAGCCCCGCTACCCCTGGGAGCTCGTCCAGATCGGCAACTGCGGCCCACCCATCGAGACCGACGCCGGCTGGATCCTGCTCACCCATGGCGTCGGACCCATGCGCCAGTACTGCATCGGCGTCTCCCTGCTCGACCTCGAAGACCCCTCCAAGGTCATCGGCCACCTCGACGAGCCCCTGCTCGTGCCCGACGAAGACGAACGCGACGGCTACGTGCCCAACGTCGTCTACTCCTGCGGCGCCGAGCTGTGCGGCAAGTCGCTGATCATCCCCTACGCCATCAGCGACCGCGTCACCACCTTCGCCACCGTCGACGTCAACGAGCTCATCGCCGCGCTGCTGGAGAACGGCGAACGCGGCGCGGCGCGCCGGGGTTAGACCCGGTTGCTGCTGAACCGATTCCGGCCCCCCTCCCCCGGGGAGGGGCTGGGGGAGGACGTCGCCCAATGCCGTGAGCTTTCGATGTAGGGTGGGTAGAGTGAAGCGAAACCCACCAGGTTTGCCGAGGATCTACGACGTTCGTGGTGGGTTTCGCTTCGCTCTACCCACCCTACATCAGCGCCGCTACGAGAATGTTCTGCGCCGGGTGCCACTGACAAGGCCGTCCTCGGGCTTGTCAGTGCTCAGCGGCGGGACGGAGCCGCGCCGCCACCCCGCGACCAGCGGTTGCGGTTTTATATCTCCCTTCAGCGTCAATCCGTATAATGGGAGCCCTCTCATCCATCGCTTCGCCGCGACACGGCCGCACGATCGCACATCCAGCACCAAGGGGACCACGTGCAGATCATCAACCTCGGGTACCGGTTGCGGTGGCTCTACCTGCTCCTGTTCCTGGCGCTGGCGTGGTTGTGGTGGGCGGTGTACCTGGAGGGCTACCTCGTCCCACGGGGCTGGGCGCACGGCGCCTGGTTGCTGCACCTGATACGCGCATACTGGACTGGACAACAGGGCGGCGTCTCGTTCGGTTACCTCGGCGGAGCGTTTGGGATCGACCCGGCGTCGCCGTTTTGGGGGCGGGCCGATCCGGGGTTGCTTAGCTCGCTCGCCTTGGCGCTGGTCCTGCTCTGGCTGGCGCTGGTGCCGCTGTACCTAGGCCTGCGCGGCCGGACCCGCCAGCGCTGGCCGGCGCGCACCCCCCTGCACGCCGGGGCGATCGTCGCGGCGGCGATCATGGCGGGCGTGCTGAGCACGGGCGCGGTGGCGCTGCTTCTGGTGCTCTGGGATCCACGACTGTACGAACAGTTCACCAGATTCCCATACAAGCTGCCGTGGTTGACCGCAGTAGGCCCCGGCAGGCAACCGGTGTGGTGGGCGGTGGCCGTGGCGCCGGTTGCGCTGACCGTCGCCATGACCGGGGTATGGGCAGCGGTGCTCGCCTGGAGTCGGCGGTACAGGAAGGTCGGATACTGGCGCCTGGAGCGCGTCACGCGCTGGCTCGCGGTCGCCGCGATCGCCCTGTGGCTGGGCCGGTGGGTGGTGCCGCACCTTGCCAGCGTCCAGCCGGGACCGGGTTGGGGCTTCTCCGCGATGGAGGTGGCCCTGCACACCGCCAGCTTCGCCGCCACCAGCGTCCTCGTCTGGGTCGCCGCCGTCCGCACCTGGCTGCTGTTTCGCTACCGCGCCTTCGAGCAGGCCGAGACCGAGCCCGTCTGCTTCGCCTGCGGCTACGACCTGCGCGGCTCCATCCCCGCCGGCTCGACGCACTGCCCGGAGTGCGGGATGAAGATATCGGCCTCGACCATCGCCGCCGTGCAGCGCCAGACCCCGCCGCGAGCAACACAGGCATAGGTCCTCGCCCGTGCAAGGGTCCCCTCGCACGCCCGCCGCGAAGCGTGAGCAGGGTAGAATGCGCGCCCGCACACCCCGCCGGCGCCCGGACGCCCCAACGCTGGAACCGCACCATGCCGATGCACCCCCGCTTCATCGTGGCCGCCCTTGCCCTCCTGTGCGCCGCCGGCCCCGCCACCACCGCCGCCGACGCCGACGCCCCCGCTCACCCGCCGATGGAGCGCTGGTACGTCCTGCTCATCGGCGACGAGCGCGTCGGCCACGCCCACTTCATCCAGCGGGCGAACGACGAGGGCCACATCGTCACCGAGAACCGCAGCGTCATGGACATCCGCCGCGGGCCCGTCGAGATGCGCATCGAGCAGGCGTCAACCTTCACCGAGACCGCCGACGGCGGGCCCCTCCGCGCCACGGCCCGGCTGCTCGCCGGCGGCAGCGAGCAGGAGCAGACCCTGCGCTTCACCGACGCCGGCGCCGAGCTGACCCATGTCCAGGCCGGGCGCACCTCCACCACCGCCGTGGACCTTGACGACGACTGGCTCGCCCCGGCCGCCGCCCAGCGCCAGGTCATCGACGCCATCGACGCCGGCCAGGACCGCATCACCGTGCGCACGCTCGACCTCGCCGCCGGGCCCAGGCCCTTCGTCACCACCATGACCCGCGTCGGCCCGGCCGAGGTCGAGCTGTTCGGCCGCGTCGCGCCCGCTACCGCCTGGGACAGCACCGTCTCGATCCTGCCCGGCATCACCACCCGCAGCTACCTCGACGAGCTCGGCCACGCGCTCAAGACCACCATCGCGTTCATGCCGGGCATGGAGATCACCGTCCTCGCCGCCGACCGCGACCTGGCCCTGGCCGAGGTCGACCCCCCGGAACTGCTCGCCGCCCTGTTCATCCAGCTCGACGAGCCCCTGCCCAACCCCCGCCAGCTCCGCCAGGCCACCTTCCGCCTCCGCTTCAACACCCCGCCGGCTGAGCACGGCTTCGCGCTGCCCAGCGTCGGCTACCAGCGCGTCACCGCCGAGCCCGACGACGCCGAAACGCCCGACACCTTTACCATCGAGCTCGATCTCGACCGACCCGTCACACCCGCGCCCGACGACAGGCCCACCGACGCCGACCGCGCCGCCTCGCCCATGATCGACCACGAGGACCCCAAGGTCCGCGAGCTGCTCGACCAGGCCCTGGGCGACGACGCCGACACGCTCAGCCAAGCCGAGACGGCCGAGCGGTTGCGACGCTTTGTCTATGACTACATCACCGAGAAGGACCTGTCGGTCGGCCTGGGCTCAGCCAGCGAGACCGCGCGCACCGCACAGGGCGACTGCACCGAGCACGCCGTGCTCCTGGCCGCGCTGCTCCGCGCCGCCGACATCCCCGCCCGCACCGCCACCGGCCTGCTCTACGTCGAGCGGTTCCTCGGCCGGGACCACGCCTTCGGCGGGCACATGTGGACCCAGGCCTGGCTTGACACCGACGCCGGGCCCGCCTGGCTCGACCTCGACCCCACCTTCCCACCGCACCGCCCCTACAGCGCCACCCACATCACCTTCGCCACCTCCCCCATGGCCGCCGGCGAGCTCACCAACGACCTCGTCGCCATCGTCCCGATGCTCACCGGCCTTCAGATCGAACTGCTCGAACCCGCCGCTGCCGGCGAAGCCCCGACCCGCTAACGCAACGGTGACACACACCATCCCCAAGGGTGCTGGGGGCGAGTGACAACCACGGGTTCCGCTGCGCTCCACCCGTGGCTACCCCTTCGCCCCTGCCGGGGCGCTGCCGCAGGGCCTCGCAGGCCGACATTCCGGGCGTTCAGTTCGCAGGATTCATCTGCCAAACGCCTGTCGTACACCCCGCGACACGCCGCGCAATGCTGCCTCGCCCCTGCTGCCGTCTCAAGGTCCACCGGCGATCACGACGCCGCCACCTCCGCCAGCGTCTGCCTCGCCCATTGGGCGAAGGCCGGCAGCGCCTGCTCCGGCTCAGGCAGCTCCGGGTGCCAGCGCTTCTCGTGCTCGAGGACGAGGTACCCGTCATACCCGTTCGCCGCCAGCAGCGCGATCGACTCGGCCAAAGGCAGCTCGCCCGTGCCCGGCGGAACGTAGCGCCAGCCATCCTTCATCGCCTGCGGGTGCTCCGGCTCGTGCACCGCGTCCTTGACATGCGTGTAGTACACCCGGCCGCGCAGGTGGTGGAACGTCTCCTCGGGCGACTCGCCGCCGACGCGCGCGGTGTGGCCCATGTCCCACAACGCCCCGAACGCCGGCAGCGGGATGCCGTCGAGCAGGCGGGCGCAGTCGGCGCCGCGCACCCAGTGGTCGTGCGTCTCGAAGACCCACTTCAGCTCGGTGGCGCCCTCGAGACCGAGGATCTCGTTCATCGTCTCGAGCCCGATCGCCGCGGCCGCGTCGTGGCCGATGCCCGGCACGTCGCCGTTGCCGAACACGCGCACGTGCGCAGCGCCCAGGCCCCGGGCCGTGTCGATCGTCCGCCGCGCTTCGTCCAGGTTGGCCTGGCGCTTCGATCCGTCGCACACGCTGATGCTGGAGCTGACCCCGCTGACCGCCAGCCCCGCGTCGGCCAGCCGGCGCCGCGTCGCCTCGGCATCGGTGCTGAACGCCGGCAGCCGCGTCACGTCCAGCGCGTCCAGGTAGCCGCGGAAGTCCACCGCGTCAAAGCCGTTGGCCTGGCCGTGCCGGCAGATGGCGTCCAGGTCCCATTCCGGGCAACCAAGCGTCATGAAACTGAGCTTCATCGTGTGCATCCCATCTCGGGGTCGTGTCAATCCGCGGCCACGGCCCCCAGTCTCGCCTCCTGCCGGCCCGCTGTCCAGCGCACCCACCCTGCTCCGCCGCGACCACCTCTCATCTGGCGAGACGACTGAAAAACGTTGCCCGCGCCGCTAAGGCCCGCCCTTGTGCAATGCCGCCCCTGGCCTATCTTCAGGATTGGGCACAGGACATTGCATGGAGG
>SKPT01000665.1 GCA_007119405.1 Phycisphaeraceae bacterium | reverse complement strand
CTGGCACGCCAACAAGTTCCTTAACCCGGCCCACGACGGCGCGGTCCTGCCGATCCTGCACCTGAACGGCTACAAGATCGCTAACCCCACCGTGCTCGCCCGCATCCCCCGTGACGAGCTCGAGCAGTTGCTCCGCGGCTACGGCTACGAGCCCTATTTCGTCGAGGGTGAGGATCCGGTGGCGATGCATCAGCTCATGGCGGCCGCGCTCGAGACGGTGCACGAGCAGATCCGACGGATCCAGGGTGACGCACGCCCGGGCGGCCGAGGGGCCAGAGAAGATGGTCCGCAACTCCGGCCGCGGTGGCCGATGATCGTCTTGCGTACGCCCAAGGGGTGGACGGGGCCGAAAGAAGTGGACGGCAAGCCCTCGGAAGGCTCGTGGCGCTCGCACCAAGTGCCCTTGACGAAAATGGCCAGTAATCCCGCCCACATGGAGCAGCTTGAGCGGTGGATGAAAAGTTACCGTCCCGAAGAGCTGTTCGACGAGCACGGACGGCTGAATCCCGAGCTGCGCGAGCTGGCACCGCAAGGCACACGGCGGATGAGCGCCAACCCCCACGCTAACGGGGGCACGCTTCTGCGCGACCTGCGGATGCCCGACTTCCGCGAGTATGCGGCGGACGTTCCGGAACCGGGAGCCGTGGAGGGCGAGGCCACCCGCACGCTCGGCGCCTTTCTTCGTGACGTGATCAGGCTCAACCAGCAGGCTCGCAACTTCCGCATCTTTGGACCCGACGAGACGGCTTCCAACCGCCTGACCGCCGTGCTCGAAGCCACCGACAAGACGTTTCTCGGCGAGGTTCTGGACAGTGACGAGCACCTTGCGGCCGACGGCCGGGTGATGGAGGTACTCAGCGAGCATCTGTGCCAAGGCTGGCTGGAAGGCTACTTGCTCACCGGCCGGCACGGGCTGTTCAACTGCTACGAGGCGTTCATCCACATCGTTGATTCCATGTTCAACCAGCACGCCAAGTGGCTGCAGGTTGCCAGGGACATCCCGTGGCGTCGACCCATCGCGTCGCTGAATTACCTGCTGTCCAGCCACGTCTGGCGGCAGGACCACAACGGCTTCAGCCACCAGGATCCGGGGTTCATCGACCACGTGGTGAATAAGAAGGCGGACGTGATCCGCGTCTACCTGCCACCGGACGCCAACTGTCTGCTGAGCGTGGCCGATCATTGCCTGCGCAGCCGGGGCTACGTCAACGTCATCGTCGCCGGCAAGCAGCCCCAGCCCCAGTGGCTGAGCATGGACGAGGCGATCAAGCACTGCACCGCCGGCATCGGCATCTGGACCTGGGCCAGTAACGACCACCGCAGCGAGCCGGACGTGGTGATGGCCTGCTGCGGCGACGTGCCGACGCTGGAGACGCTGGCGGCGGTTTCCTTGCTCCGCGAGCACATTTCGGGACTGAAGGTGCGCGTGGTCAACGTGGTGGATCTGATGCGGCTTCAGCCGCCCAGCGAGCACCCCCATGGCCTGAGCGATCGCGATTTTGATGCGATCTTCACGAAGGACAAGCCGATTATCTTCGTCTATCACGGCTACCCGTGGCTTATTCACCGCCTGACCTACCGCCGGACCAATCACCTGAACCTGCACGTCCGCGGGTACAAGGAGGAGGGCACGACAACCACGCCGTTCGACATGACGGTTCTCAACGAGTTGGACCGCTTCCACCTTGTGGGCGACGTGATCGACCGGGTGCCAAGCCTCGGCCCGAGGCAGGCCTACGCCAAGCAGATGATTCGCGACAAGCTGATCGAGCACCGGCAGTACATTCACGAGCACGGCCAGGACATGCCCGAGGTCCGCGAGTGGCGGTGGAGTCCGACCCAGGCAGCCAATCTCTCAGACGATGTGGCGACGAGCGAGTAGATGCTCGCTCCAGCCGCGCAAGCGATCCGCTATCCGCGACGACGCCTCAAGAACCACGTCACGAGAACAAAGACGCACAGCAGCACGCCGCCGCTGATGATGGTTGTGACGTCCGGCGTCATTCATGCCTCCTTGGATTGCGTGCCGCCCGCGAAGCGGGGGATAAACATGGGGGTGCGCTGCTGATATGCGCGGTATTCGTCGCCAAACTCATTCAGCATCTGCTCTTCTTCTTTTCGCGCGAGGAGCGTGTAGGCCAGGACGATCACCACAAACGCGATCACGGATACGATCGTTGGCCAATGCACCACCCCCTCACCAAAGACGATGAGGAACAGTCCCGTATATTGCGGATGGCGGATCTGGGCATAGACACCATCCGTTACCAACCGCCCCTCATGTCTTCCTTGATGGATCCGACGCCAACCCTCCGCGACGAGCACCGCCCCCGCAAGGACGATGGCGTAACCCAGCACCATGGCGATGATGTGGGCGATCGGTGTGCCAAGGACCTGCGCCCAGAGGTTGCCTCCTTCCGTCCACGCAAGGCCGAGCCCGAAGACACGAGCGAGGAAGTAGATGGTCAGTGGGAACCCATACATCTCCGCGTAGAACGCGATGATGAATGCCTGAAGCACCCCGGCCCGTGTCCATTCCTTCCAGTTCGCCGGCGCCAGATAGCGATACACAAGCCATGACACAATTACAATGAAAATAAGGGCAAGACCCCACATCCCGGCATGCATCGGGTTTCATCCTGTGCCAGGGAGCGACGGCGAATCTGGGCGGATGAATTCGCCCACTTGCGCCGCGGAGTTTTTAGAACTCGATCCGCCCGGCGATCGCCAGCAGCTCATGCTCCGGCAGCTCGCCCATTACGCAGAGCCACCGGCCGCCGGCGTTCTTCATCACCATCGTCACGCCGCCGTGGTCGTGAATCACGTACTGCCGGCCGTCACGCACGACCGTTCGGCCGGGCGGTGAGCGCAGGTCCTGTGAACGGGCGACCACCAGCTTCACCAGCGCATCGTCGTATTCCAGGCGCACCAGCGCCAGGCGCGCCCCGTCGAGCTCGTGCAGGCAGCAGGCCAGCACCCGCGCCCCGGGTGCCTCGGGAATGGCCGGGGCGCCCGACCACTGGGTGGCGATCGCGGCATTGGCCGCTTCCACGCTGGTCACGGGCATCGTGTCCAGTTCCTCAGCCAGCATCTGGCGGTGGATCTGCGCCAGCGCCCCCGGTGCCGCCACCGCCGGCGAACCCGCCTGCACCACGAGCCAGCCTGCCACGACCAGCAGCGTCAGAACCGCAGCCGCCTGGAGCGGTCGGCTCCAGCGCAGCCACGCCGCCGGCCGGGCCGGGGCCGGCTGATCCGCCAGCGCCCCGGCGAGCCTGCGCTCCAGCGATCTCGTATCCACGGGCGTATCCGCCAGCCTCGCCAAACGTCGCGACGTGGCGGCATCCAGCCTCCGATCGGTGAAATCGAATGACTCACTCATGGTGACCATCCTTTCTGCGCCCGCGTCGCGGCATGACCAAGCTCATGCAGCCGATCGCGCAGCATCCGCCGACCACGATGCGCCCGGCTCTTGATGGTGCCCACCGGCACCTCCAACACGACTGACGCGTCGGCGTGATCCATCTGCTCCACGTCCACTAGCAGCAGCGTCCAACGGATCTCCTCAGGTAGGGACTTGAGCGCGACGATCAACTGATCGTCGCTGAATGATTCCATCATCGCCTCCGGATCGTCCCACTGCGGGTCGAAGTGCCCGGCCGGCTCCTCGTGCTTCGCAGCCGGCTCCGCTGCCTGCTCGCCATCGAGCGACAGGAGGTGCGGCCGCCGGCTGTCGCGGCGGATCCAGTCGACCCGCGTCCGCCGCAGGATCGTCAGCAGCCACGCCCGGGCATCGGTCCCCTGCCTGTATTGGTCGATCGCTCGCATGGCCTTGAGCACCGTCTCCTGGACCAGGTCTTCCGCTTCCTGATCGTGGCGCGTCAGGTACTGCGCCGTACGCAGCAGCGTCGCCAGCCATGGCCAGACGACCTCGCGGGCCCGTTGCTGCTGCTCGTCGGTCAACCCATCGCCGGCCATGGCGGCCTACCTTCCCAAACGTCCCACAGCCCGTGCCAGGTTCAACGGGCTGTCTCACATGAAAAACACCTAAAGGTCCGAATTGTAGCCCTCAGCCCGGCCGCGGGTCGAACCGCGCTCCTTCGAGCATCTGTTGAACCCCGCGCCCACCCGCGAGCGTTGTGCATGGTACAGCCGGTCGATTGTCACCGGATCAGCCATAAGCCGCGGGCAGAGCACCGCGGCCGGTTCGCGACAGAAAGGAGTTGCCGATGCCAGCCAACACTTCCCCGCAGGTCATCGACCCGGTCTGCCGGATGCGCATCACGCCCGCGGCGGCTGTCGCGCACCGCCGTCACCGAGGCCAGACCTACCATTTCTGTAGCCCCGGCTGCGTGAAGTGGTTCGACGAGGATCCCGAGAGATACCTGCAGCCGGGTGGCCCGCAGGACGCGTTTGAGCGCCATCACGGCGTGGACCGGCCTTCAGCGGATGAATCACATCCGCCGCTGCACTGACAACCCCGACAGCAACCCGGCCCTACCGGCCGGGGCGAGAGGCATGCGCAAATGACTGATCATCAACACTGCCACGACGACGGCCACGCGCCGCACCAGCCCCGTCCCATGGCCAAGGAGCAGCATCCGGGCCCAATCGACCCTGCTGCGGACGGATCCGCCGAAGCCACGCTGATCGTCCCGGGCATGGGCAGCGGGCACTGCGCCGGGCTAGTGCGCAGCTCGCTCGAACGCCTGCCCGGCATCCGCGAGATCAACACCAACATCAGCAATCATCGCGTAAGCGTCCGCTTCGACGCCCAACAGGTGCAGCCGGCCGAGCTCAAGTCAGCCGTCGAGCACGGCGGGTACGAGGTCGAGGAACTTCTCGCTGAGACGGACGAAGGCGAGGACGAGCTCGAGCGCGAGCAGCGCTACGTCGCCCACGCCCTTCGCCTGGTCGCCTGGGCCGCCATCCCGACGACCATCATCATGATCCTGATGATGGTGCACATGTTCTGGTGGGAGCTGCCGGGGACGCTCTATCTGGCCATCGTCGCCACCCTCGCCTTCCCGGTGGTGTTTCTGACCGGCTGGGGGACGCACCGTTCCGCATGGCGCTCGGTGCTCAACCGCACCGCCAACATGGACGTGCTCATCAGCATGGGCAGCCTGCCGCCGTACCTCATCGGCCTGGTCGGCTTCGTCTACCCGATGACCTCATTTATCGAGATGGCGGCGACGATCATGACCTTCCATCTGATCGGCCGCTACCTCGAGCACCGCTCCAAGGGTCGGGCCTCGCAGGCGATCCGCCGACTGCTGACGCTGGGGGCCAAGACCGCGCTGGTCGAGCGCGACGGCCAGGAGATCGAGGTGCCGGTGAACGAACTCGCCCTGGGCGACGTGATGATCGTCAAGCCGGGGCAGAAGATCCCCACCGACGGCGAGGTGATCGACGGCACCAGCCACGTGGATGAATCCATCGCCACGGGCGAGTCGGTGCCGGTGCAGAAGTCGTCGGGCGACGAGGTGCTCGGGGCCACGATCAACAGTGAAGGGTTGTTGAAGGTCCGGGCCACGCGCGTGGGCAAGGACACGTTCCTGGCCCAGGTGATCCGCCTGGTGCAGGAGGCCCAGGGTTCGAAGGTGCCGATTCAGGCGTTCGCCGACCGGGTGACCAGCTACTTTGTGCCGGCCGTGATCGTGGTGGCGATGGGCAGCTTCGTCATGTGGCTGCTGTTCGCGGACCAGCTCCGTCCGGTTCTGGTCTGGGGCGCCACGTTTCTGCCTTGGGTGGACCCCAACCTGCCGCCGATCCTCCTTGCAACCTTGGCGGCGATCGCGGTGCTGGTCATCGCCTGCCCCTGCGCCCTGGGGCTCGCCACGCCCACGGCCCTGATGGTCGGCTCGGGCATGGGGGCCGAGCGCGGCGTGCTGCTGCGCAGCGGTGAGGCGATCCAGACGCTTAAGGACATTCGCACCATCGTCCTGGACAAGACGGGCACCATCACCAAGGGCGAGCCGGCCCTGACGGATGTGGTGGCAGAGGAAGGCTTCGATGAGCAGGAGGTGCTCGCGCTGGGCGCGGCGGTCGAGGCGGGGTCGGAACACCCGATCGCCCAGGCCGTAGTCGATGGCGCCAAGCAGCGTGGCGTGGACGTGCCCAAGGTGACCGAATTCCAGGCCATCACCGCCCGCGGCGTTCAGGGCAAGGTGGACGGTCGGCTCGTGCGAGTCGGCAGTGTCCGCTTGGCGGAGGAGAACGACATCGCGGTCGAAGCCGTGACTGAAGCGATGGCCCGCTTGGAAAGTGAGGGCAAGACCACATTCCTCGTGTTGGTGGACGACAGGGTCGCGGGCATCATCGCCGTGGCCGACACGGTCAAGGAGGACTCGCGCGACGCCATCGCCCGGCTCAAGGCCATGGGCTTTCACCCGGTCATGATCACCGGCGACAACGAGCGCACCGCGCGGGCCATCGGCCAGCAGGTGGGCATCGACGACGTGCGCGCCGGCGTGCTGCCCGAGGGCAAGGTCGAGGCGATCCGCGAGCTTCAGCAGCGCACCGGCGAGGCCGTGGCCATGGTCGGCGACGGGATCAACGACGCCCCCGCGCTGAAGCAGGCCAACGTCGGTATCGCCATCGGCGCCGGCGCCGACGTAGCCATCGAGGCGGCCGACGTGACACTTGTGCGAGGCCAGCTCAGCGCCGTGGTCGAGGCCGTCGGCCTCTCCCGTGCCACCTTCCGCAAGATCATCCAGAATCTCT
>SKPT01000144.1 GCA_007119405.1 Phycisphaeraceae bacterium | reverse complement strand
TGTCATCCGTGGACGCACTGCTCCAGCACCGGATCCCATTCGCAGCCGGCGCCGAACTCGATCTCGAGCAGATGCACCGTGTGTCCAAGCTCCCAGAACACCTCCTTCTCCGACTCGAAGCTGCCGCCCTCGTACGTGGTGGAGACGTGGTCCATGCCGTCAAGATCGACGCCTCCGAACTTGTGGACGCTGTAGACCCCCGTCGGCGGGCCTGCGGCCTCCGCATCCTCCTTCGTTTCAAAGCTCGGACGGGCGGTGTCCTCGTGCACGTCCATCGACTGATTGCTGCCGTTGTAAACCACGCGGAACCAGCGCCATGTGCCGTTCACGCGCTCAACGACGTGCCACTGCGTGGTCCCGCAGCCGTGCTCGACCGTGCGGAACGTCGTGCTGTTGGGGGAAAGCTGACCGTTGCCCCACCACGACCACTTCCAGCTCATCTCGGGGTGGTCGGCGATGCACATCGGCTCGGTGAGGTGATAGATCGTGCGTGGGCCGCAGCAATCGAAGTCCTGGCAGCATGGACACTGCGCTGCGGCACCGGGCGCGACCGTCAGTAGTCTGCCATCTTGCCGCACAGGCTTGCCGTCGATGGTGAGCAGGCGCTGGTTCATCGCTCAGGGGCACTCCTCGGTCTCGACGATGGTGGACGTGTCGCTGTCGTCGGCTTCCAGCAGGACGCGCACCTCACGCTTGGTCTGCTTGAGTTCGCCACTCTCGAAGCTGACATCAGTCACCACATCCTGCTTCACAGTTTGGCCCGGCACCCACATGCCGCCCTTAAAGATCAGCACGTCGCCTTCGCTGGCGCCGGCGGTGTCCACGTCGGCGAGGTCGCCGAGGTTTTGCGGGATGTTGACGCTGTCGGCGTCGTCGCCGAGCGGGATCATCTCGGTGACGTGGCCATACTGATCGCGGCGGATCCGACCCGGCGTCCAGGTGAGCTCGGCGCCGCCGGCACCCTCGTCCTGGCCCGAGGCTGTGATGTGCGCGACGTCGGCGCCTTCGATCGTCCAGTCACCCGGGCCGCGGTGCTCGATCGTGGTTGTTTCGCCCGCGGTTGAGACGTCGATCCAGGGATCATGGCCCACGAGGATGCCCTCGAACGTGCCATCCTCGCCGTCCTGACCATCCTGGCCGTCTTCGCCTGGCGGGCCGGGCGGACCTTCGGGGCCTTGCGGACCGCTCGGTCCCTGCGGGCCCTCCGGGCCTTCGGGTCCCGCAGGGCCCTCCGGACCTGGCGGACCCTCTGGGCCAGGTGGGCCTTCGGGACCGGGTGGACCTTCGGGCCCCGGTGGGCCTTCCGGGCCCTGCGGACCTTCGGGACCTTCCGGGCCTTCGGGCCCCTCGGGCAGGTGGATCGTCTGGTCGCAGCCGACGAGGTGCCCCTTGGCGTCGAACTCGACCTTCGACGGCTCCTCGCCCTCGGCCCCCTCGAAGGTGACGGCGCACTCGGCGGAGCCGGGCTCGCTGTGCAGGAGCAGCAACTGCCGGCAGCCGGTCTCCTCGTCGGTCAGGATCTCCTGATCGAGCCAGTGGTCGCGGCTGCTTTCCTCTTCTTCACCGTTGCCCCCGCCACCACCATCGCCACCGTTATCGCCGTTCTCCTCCTCGTCCTCGGGCTCGGTCGTGATGAGCTTGTCACTGAGCGTGCCCGGGCACGGGTCGTCGGCATCGACGATGACCAGACCGTCACCTGCCATGAACCGAAAGATCGGCTCCTCGGCCGACGGATCCCAGAACATGGCCACGGTGACGATCGTGTCCTCGGCCAGGCCGATGCGGTCGTTCCACTCCTGTGCCTCGCCGAAGCGCCCGCAACCCTCCGGCTGTGGACCTTCACCACCATCACCACCGTCACCGCATTCGCCGGAGCCCTCCAGGCAGTCGATGGGCTGGCCGTCGGGCCCGACCTCCTCGATGAAGTAGGTCCCGTCGCCGACCTCCTCGACGATCTTTGCCGGGAAATACTCCAGCGCCGTGCTGACCTGCACGATCCACCACTCGGAGCTGCCGCCCTCGGTGCGATGCTCGCGACAGTAGACGTAGCGTCCCACGTCGATCGGCCGGCTCGGCGGCCCGCCCGCCTCCCACACCGAGTAGAGCGTCCGCTCTTCCTCTTCCTCATCCTCGGCGTCGATCCAGCCGCCGGCGACGCGCTGCTGGCGAATGCCCAGGTACATCCGCATGCCCAGGTCGTCCGCGACGTAGAGCTGCCAGTTGAACGCGGTGTTCGTCTCCGGCTCGTCGCAGTGCTCGGCGCGGATCCGGATCGGACTGTCGTCGCGCGTCACCGACAGGCACACCGTGTCGCCGCCGCCGGTGCAGCCGGAGTCGTAGATGACCTGGTCCGCGGCGTTGTAGACGCGCAGGTGGTCCTTGATGACGAAGTGCTGATAGGTCAGCTCCAGCGTCATCGTCGGGTTCGGCTCGCCGGTGTGCTGCTCCAGCGCGTCGAACAGCGCGGCGAGGTCGTACTCCTCCTCGTGATAAGGCCGCGGCTCGGGCTCGCCCGGCCAGACACCGCCGCCGGAGATGTTGGTGTCGCCGATCATCAGCCCGGTCTGGCTGGTGATGCGGAAGACCTCAAGCCCGGCGCCGCCCGGCGCCGCGCCGAGGCGCACGACCGCCCACACCGGCTCCTCGGAACCCTCCTCCCCTACCGGCTCGTGCCACAGAATCTGTCCGCCCCCGCCCCCGGAACCCCCGGCACCCTTACTGACCAGGTGGTCGGCCGCGCCGGGCTCGACGTCCATCTGCTGATGCTCGGGATCCTCGATGAGCACCCACGCGGGGCAGACGCCGCTGATCGCCGCCTTGCCGATGGCACCGGCCTTGAGCGGCTCGAGCAGGATGGCGAAGCGGCCCGTGCCGACGTGCTGCTGCTGAGGCACCACGCCGTTGAACGCCACGCGGTTGAGGAACTGCCGCTCGTTGGCCTGCGGGTCGATGATCGGCTCGGCCAGCGCCAGCACATCGAAGCGCTCCCGGGCCTCGCCGCTGGTATTGCGGATGTCGATGATGTCCAGGTTGCGCGTCGACGGGCGGATGTCGCGGCGGCGGTCCTGATCGCGATGCCGCTGGGCCACCGCCGCGTCGACGAACGCGTTGTAGGCGCGGGCCGGGATCTTCAACGGATCGCCCGACCGGACCTTTCGCAGTGAGTCACCGTCTGCCATCGTCTACGTCCCGATCCCCAGCCACGAGAAGTCCGCGTACTCGTACACCTGCTCGATGTGCACGCTCGTCGGGCGCTTGACGAGCTGAGCCGCGTCGAAGTCCTCCACGTCTTCGTACCTGATCCACATGTACTCCCAGCCAAGCTTGGTGATCCCCGTGATCGGCCCGACGCTCAGGTTCGAGGCGTTGGGCGAGCCGGCGAAGCGGAAGCTGAGTTCCCAGTCCTCGCCGACGCCGCGCTGGCTGCCGGATGCGCCCATGAACAGGCATTCGCCGGCGGCCATGCCGCGGAACGCCGCATCGTTGACCTTGCCGGTCAGTCAGAACAGGTCCGCGCGGTAGGCGGCCGTGACCATCGAGTCGGGCAGGTAGTGCGTTTCGGAGAAGTGGTACACCGGCACCGTGATGTCGACACCTTCGACCGCGTCGTCGGTGACGCCGATCGCCCCGCCGAAGCTGGGCGGCGTCTCGCCGGCCGGGGCATAGGCGCCGACGGTGGCCAGACTCTGCGTGATGTGCTGGGTCCCGCCGCCGGTGTCGAAGCTGAACACCGACTCGCCGGTTTCGGGCAGCGGCGGGCTCTGCTCGGGGCGACCGTAGCGGGCGGTGCCCTCCCACAGGTACTCGCCGAGGCGCTCGACGTGTCGGCTCTTGCGCACCAGCCCGTCATACATAGATGGCGCGGCGGCGGCCAGGGCCGCCTTGGCGTCGACGTCGTCGTCCGTGCCGCGGATGACGTACACCCGCTCGATCCAGGCGTTACGCCCGGTCATCGACTCGCGGGACTCGAACTTTTCATCGACGGTGATCGACATGTTTTTTCCACAGGTGTCGCGTCAGCACGCGCCGGCTTCCGGGGGTTAGCCGAAGGCCAGGCCGCCGTCGCGGGCCTCGTCGAGCAGCCGCTTGGTGTTCCTCGCCGTGTCCTCGGTGGCGCGGGCCGTGCGCTGCTCGGCGTCGCCGGCCACGCCGATGGCGTGCGCCGCCACGGGGCTGAACGTGCCGCGCACCTGGATGGTGCGCTCGGCCACGTCGCGGAGGTTGCCGATGATGCCCTCAAAATCCTTCAGGAACTCCCTCGGCCCCCGGAAGCCATCCGGTGCGTCAACATCATCCCCGACTGACTCCCGCGCCCGCCTGGCATCCTCGATCGCCTTCTGCCACTCCCGGCGCGCATCCTCGATGGCCCGGGCGGTATCGTCGAGCTCGCGCTCGTGGGCCTGGTCGATGTCGCTGAGACGATCCGCGTGCTGCTGGAGCAGGACGTCCAGCGTGCCCTCAAGGTCGCGCTCCGCCTGCTGAATCCGCCGGTCCCGCTCCCGGGCGATCTCGCGTTCCTGCTGCCGTCGGCGCCGCTGCTCGCCGTGCTGGGCGTCGAGGAACTGCTGGTCGATCTCGCGAAGTCGGGCGTCGAGGTCCATCGTCTCGTCGAACGCGGCCTTGGTGTGTGCGGCAGCCCGCCGGCCCAGGTAGACGACGGCGTTCCAAGTCTCGGTGGCGTCGCCACGCACGTCGTTCCAGAGGTTGGCGAAGAACGACCGGGTGTTCGCCCACGCCCGCTCGATGTGGAACAGGGCCCGGGCCAGCAGGCGCACCGAGCCGAACCACGCGTCGGCCGAGAGGCGCAGAAACTCGTGCTTGAAGTCGGTCCAGCGGTCCTGAAGCCACTTCGTCCCCTTGAGCCACTGCTTGCGCAGCGTCAGCCAGAGGATGCGGCCGGCCAGCGCGATGTCACCCGCAGCCATCGCGTCGCCGATGCCGCGGAAGGCGCGGGTCGCCACGTCGCGGAGCTGCTCGAAGCGCTCACCCAGCCACGCCAGCGCCTTGCCGCCGGCGTCGGTGGCGTGGATGAGGTAGGCCCCGAGTGCACCCGCGGCCACGATGACCAGCCTAATGGGCGTCACCAGCGCCGCCACGGCGGCCTTTAGCAGCACGAACCCTTTCACCACGCCCGCCACGATCGCGGCCAAGCCGCCGATGGCCGCACCGGCCAGCGACAGCGCCGCGCCGAGTCCGATCAGCGCCACGCCCGCGGCGGTGATGATGGCGCCCACCTTCGCCACCCACACCACGAGCTGACGGTTGGCCTTGATCCAGGCCGAGGCTTTGACCACCGCATCGGTGAACCGCTCGACCAGGTCGCCCACGACCGGCGCCAGTGCCGAGCCGATGGTGAACGTCGCCCGTTGGAGCACCCGGCGCAGAATGTTCATCCGATCGGTGAACTTCGCCGCCTCGGCCGCGGCCTCGGTCGAGATGGTCAGACCGAGCTCGCGGGCCTGGTCGCGCAGGGCCTCGATGCCCTCGGCACCCTGCGACAGCAGGGGAAGGAGTTGCTGGCCTGCGCCGCCCAAGAGCTGCATCGCCAGGCCCGCCCGGCGCGTCGGATCCTCGATGCGCGACAGCGCCTCGGCCACCGCGATGAACTGCTCCTCGGGCGAGAGGTCACGCAGCATCTCGTAGGAGAGGCCGACGCCTTCAAGGTTGTCCTTCGCCCGCGACAGGCCGCGCTCGGCGTTGCGCAGCACCTGCTGGAAGCCTCGGATCCCCGACTCCAGCGTGGCCACGTCGCTGCCGGACTGCTCTGCCGCGAAGCCGAGCTCGCTCAGCGTCTCGACGCTGAAGCCCGTGCGGGCGGCCATCTTGTCGAGTTGGTCGCCCATGCGGCCGAACTGCCGCGTCGCGGCCACCAGCGGCGCGGTAATCACAGTGCCCAGGCCGGCCAAGCGCGTGCCAATGCGCCGCACCTGCTGGCCGAAGCTCTGCAGCCGGCGCTGCGCCGCCCGCAGGCCGCGCGTGAGCCGGTCCTCCACGCCGAGTTCGACGTAGGCCCGGCCGGCTCTGATCTGGCGTCCGCGTGCCATGAGTCGCTACCTGTCCAGATTGCCCCTGACCGAATCCCGCCACAGCGCCGGGAACTTGTCCGCCTCCTTCTCCAGCGCCGGGCCCATGTACGCGTGCCCGCGGTACCGACGCGTCACGCGCTTGCCCGTGCGGTAGTCGCGCGTGGTGACGCGCCCGCCGAACACCGGCCCTTCAAACGTCCGCCCGTTGACCGACACGCTGCGCCCGGCCCGGATCAGCTCCGCCTCCTGCACCGCCGCCCCGATCGACGCCTGCCACGGAAAGCCCCGCTTGCCGCTGGCGACGATCTCCCGCGCCGCCGGCGTGTCGCGCGACACCACCCCCTCGGCGATCAGCCGCCCGTCCTGCATCGCGATCCGCTCCGTGTGGCCCACGCCCTGGTACGCGCTATGAGCAAACCGGATCGGCCGGCGCTGTGCGTTGATCTGCAACCCCTCGAAATCCACCACCACCGGATGTCGCCACCCGGCCACCTGCATCGGACCGCCGGTGTACGCAACCATCGTGAATCGCGGCAGGCTCAACTCTTCCGAGCCGCCTTCCTCGCCGGCGGTCACCGGCTGCGCCGCTTCAATCGTCACACCGCCGGCCTCACAGACCAGGTCGATGCGATGCTCACCGTCCTTGATGTTCGATCCGTTGCTCGGCATCCTCGTCCTCATGCTCGCGTTCCGAATCCACCGCCGGGCCCGCCTCCTCGTCCGTCAGCCCCAGTTCCCGCATCAGCGCCTTCTCCTTCGCCCGCTGACGCAGTTCCGCCTCCCAGTCCAGACCGACGCGGGCGTACTCGC
>SKPT01000341.1 GCA_007119405.1 Phycisphaeraceae bacterium | reverse complement strand
GCTGTCGTTCACGGGCGAGCAGATCGACTTCTCCTACCGCTTCGAAGCCAACCGTGAGCTGGGCCCGCACACCCGCGTGTGCCTGACCACCGAGACCAGCCGCTTCGAGCACCTGCCCGTGCCCCTGCGCGGCGAGCACCAGGCGCACAACTGCGGCCTGGCGCTGGCGCTGCTCGACCAACTCAAGGCCCACGAGCTGGCGATGCCCGAGGAGCAGGTGATCGCCGGGCTCGCCGCCACGACCCTGCCCGGGCGCATGGAGCAGGTCTGGGCCCAGCCGCGCGTCATCATCGACGGCGCGCACAACGCCGCGTCGATCACCGCGCTGATCCGGGCCCTGGGCGCCCACATCAGCTACGACTCGCTGGTCGTCGTCTTCGGCACCGGGCAGGACAAGGACGTGCCCGGCATGCTGCGTCAGCTCTCGCTCGGGGCGGACAAGGTCATCTTCACCCGCGCCAAGTCCAACCCCCGCGCCGTCGAGCCGGAGGAGCTCATGACGCGCTTCGGCGAGATCTCCGGCAAGATGGCGCAGACCGCGGGCAACCTGCCCGACGCGCTCAAGCTCGCCGGCCGGGCCGTCAGCCGCGAAGATCTGATCGTCGTCTGTGGCAGCTTCTACCTGGCGGGCGAGGCGCGCAAGTACTTCCTCGACGCGTCGCAGAAGCCGCGCCCGCGGCGGTGAGCGCCGATCCGTTAGCGGTCGTTCTGAGCACAGCGAAGGGCGGGATTGGCAACGGTGTGCCCGTGCGCGCATCGGCGCCGGTGTGCGGCAATCCGGACCTTCGCATGCGCTCAGGTCCGGCGTTGGAGCAACGCACCCGATTGCCCACAGCCGTCAGTCGTGCCGCGTCCAGTCGATTGCCTGGATCGCGCTGGCCAGGTCCACATCCTTCTCCGTCACCTTGCCCCCGGCGTCGTGGGTGTTCAGCGAAAGCGTCACCCACTTGAAGACGTTGTGCACCTCGGGGTGATGGTCGCGGGCCTCGGCCTCGAAAGCGACGCGCACGAGAAAGCTCACCGCCTCCTTGAAGCTGCCGAACTCGAACTTGCGCACGAGCTTGTCGTCGGCATGGCTCCAGCCGGGCAGGTCGTTGAGCGCCGCGTCGATCTGCTGCTTGGTCAGGGGCTCAGGCATGATGGGCTCGCCGATGATGAGGTAGGGTGGGTAGAGCGCAGCGAAACCCACCATGAGACTCGTTGACCGTTGCCGAAACGTGGTGGGTTTCGCTTCGCTCTACCCACCCTACGCGCTGATTATCCGCGTGTCCGGCCGCGAATCAAGGCCGCCCCGGCCGCGGTGCCACGGCTTGAGCCGAAGGGCAAGCCGTGCATCTGTCGTGGGCCGCACGGCTTGCCGCTTCGCGGACAAGCCGTGGCACCCATCCTTCGGCCAAAGCCTAATCCCCGCTCTCCCACGGGGCGACGCTGTCGCCGATGCCGCTGGCGAGGTACCCGCCGTCGATCACCAGCGTGTGGCCGTTGACGAACGCCCCGGCCTTGGAGGCCAGGTACACGGCCCCGCCGGCGATCTCCTCGGCGACGCCGAAGCGGCCCATGGGCGTGTGCTCGAGGATGCGTCGGCCGCGGTCCGTGCCCTCGATCATCTTGCGGTTGATGTCCGTGGGCACGAAGCCCGGGGCGATGGCGTTGACGCGGATGCCATGCTTGGCCCACTCGTTGGCGAGGCTGCGGGTGAGCCCGAGCACGGCGTTCTTGGCGCTGGCGTAGGCGGCGACCTCGACGAGGTCGACGAAGCTGCTGATCGACGCGAGGTTGATAATGCACCCGGCGTGCTGCTCGCGGAAGATCTGGCCGGCGGATTGAGCGACGCGCAGCGAGCCGGTGACGTGCGTGTCGTAGATGGCGTTGAACTCGTCGTCGCCGAGCTCGAAGCTGGGCTTTTTGAGCATCATGCCCGCGCTGTTGACCACGATGTGCAGCGAGCCGAACAGGTCCACCGCCTTGCGGACGGCGCGGTCGACGCTGGCGCGGCTGGTGACGTCGAGGGTGATGCCCGCGGCCACGGGGTCGTCGCCGGAGACGTCGGCGATGGCGTCGAGCTCGCGGGCGGCGGCGTCGACCTTCTCCTGCGTGCGCGAGCCGACGAGCACGCGGGCGCCGTGCTGGACGAGGGCGGCGGCGACGGCCTTGCCGATGCCGCTTGCGCCGCCCGTGACGAGGGCGACTTGGCCGGTGAGGTCGAACAGGTCCGTCTTGACGGCCATGGCGGGCTCCGGGGAGTCAACGGTCAGTGGTCAGATGCACAAGGGACAATGCACTAGGGTGCACCAGGGGGCCACACAGCATATCGGGGCGGCGCGGGTTGTGCGCGCGGTTTGGCGGCGTGGGGTGTGGCTCCAGCCCCCCTCCCTCCGGGAGGGGTTGGGGGAGGGCGTCACCTGCCACCGCTCGTGGGCGTCATGCCGACACGTTCACCCGCAACAACACACGCCGGTATGGCTGCACCTGACGCAATTCCGGCGCACCCTCCCCCTGCCCCTCCCGGAGGGAGGGGGGTCAGAGGGGACTGCCCCGCCAATCGGTAATCGGTAATCACCACTTCCTTACCGCGTCGCCATCTGCGACGACTTGTGGGCGGTGTGGTCGGTCGGCTTGCGGAACTGGCGCAGGTCCAGGCTGCGGAAGTATTCAATGGTCTTGGCCAGGCCTTCGCGCAGCTCGACGCGTGGCCGCCAGCCGAGCTTCTCGCCCGCGAGCGTGATGTCGGGGCGGCGCTGGGTCGGGTCGTCCGCGGGCAGGGGCAGGTTCACCAGCTTGCTCTTGGAGCCGGTCATCTCCACCACCATCTCCGCCAGCTCGCGGATGGTGAACTCGTGCGGGTTGCCCAGGTTCACCGGCCCGGGGAAGCCCGGCGCCGCGTCCATCATGGCGATGATGCCGTCGACCAGATCATCGACGTAGCAGAACGATCGCGTCTGCGCGCCTTCGCCATAGAGCGTGATCTCCTCGCCGCGCAGCGCCTGGATGATGAAATTGGACACCACGCGGCCGTCGTAGGGGTGCATGCGCGGGCCGTAGGTGTTGAAGATGCGCACGACGCGCACGTCGAGCCTGTGCTGGCGGTGGTAGTCGAAGAAGAGCGTCTCGGCGCAGCGCTTGCCCTCGTCGTAGCAGGCGCGCACGCCGATGGGGTTGACGTTGCCGCGGTAGCTCTCGGGCTGGGGGTGGACGTCCGGGTCGCCGTAGACCTCGCTGGTCGAGGCCTGGAGGATGCGGGCCTTGCATCGCTTGGCCATGCCCAGGAGGTGGATGGCGCCGAGCACGGAGGTCTTGACCGTTTTGATGGGGTTGAACTGGTAATGCACCGGCGACGCGGGGCAGGCGAGGTTGTAGATCTGGTCGACTTCGAGCCAGAGCGGGTGGGTGATGTCGTGGCGCAGCAGCTCGAAGTTGGGCTTGTCCAGCAGGTGGGCGACGTTGGTCTTCTGGCTGGTGAAGAAGTTGTCGGCGCAGATGACGTCGTGTCCGGCGTCGACGAGGCGTTCGCAGACGTGCGAGCCGAGGAACCCCGCCCCGCCGGTGACGAGGATGCGATGGATGGACTGCTCGGTCATGGTGAGGACATGGTACCGCGGCCGTCGCGTTGACGACCAGGGCGACGGCTAGGCTCCGTCCGAAAAGTGGGTGCCACGGCTTGCCCTTCGGGACAAGCCGTGGCACCCCCACTCCTGCGGTTTTCGGACGGAGCCGAACACGGGAGCGGGTCTTACCCGACCTGCTCGAACGTCGCGCCCGCCTTGGCGTCGAAGCCGACGAGTTGCCCGACGCAGAACTCAGCCGCCTTCTGCGCCGGCTCGAGCCTGACGATGACCGGGGCGTGGGCCTTGAGGTGCAGCTCGTTGGCGGCGAGGTCCCCGCCGACGATCCTCCCCTGGACGCGGCGTGGTCGGCCGTAGACGGGCTCGATGAATGTTCCCCCGGCCGGCACGACGTCGACCCGCCTGGCCTCGATGCGCACCGTCCCGCGCACGCGCTGGCCGACCTCGCCCACGGGCCCGGCGGGGACCAGGTGCAGGCGGTAGTCCGTGCCCTCGATCGCGAGGATGATGCGCTCGTCCGACTTGTGCTCGATCCGCCCGATGACGCTCGGCGCCGCGGGCGGCGCTGCCTGGCTCATGACTGGCTCCTGTGGCTGGACAAGCCGCATACGATACCGCCGCGCGGCCGGGGCGTCACGCCTGCCGGGCGGGGGGCGTGGCGGGGTCGGACTACTCGTGCACGTCGATGAGCTTGGCTTCGAGCGTGGCCAGGTCCAGCGTGGCGACGGTGCAGCGGTCGGTGACCCAGCCGCAGCACTCGCCCGGGTTGAGGTAGAGCCGATCGTTGCGGTGGTCGATCGACGCCTCGTGGTTGTGGCCGGAGATCAGCACCTCGGCCCAGCCGTGGTCGGCGTTGTCGAACCAGTCGACGAAGTGGTGCATGGCGATGCGCCGGCCGGCGAGCTCGACGCGGAGCGTGCCGTCCTGGAGCTGGGGCAGCATCTTCTTGAGCCCGGCCCGCTCGCCGTCGTTGTTGCCATAGACGCAGTGCACCGGGACGGTGAGCTGATCGGAGGCGATCAGGCGGGCGGCGAACGGGGCGACGAAGTCGCCGGCGTGGAAGACGGCGCCGACGTCGAGGCGCTTGAACATCTCCAGGGCCCGGCGGAAGGTGGGCAGACGGTCGTGCGTGTCGCTGATGACGCCGACGAGCATGGGCGGCAGTATGGCGTGGCGGACACGGGTGGTGCAAGTGGCGCCGGTTGCGGGCGGGCGGGCGCGGGTCGCGGCACCGGTCCGGGCGCCGCGGGGAATCCGGACCGGGGAGGTGGGGAATTGGGATTTCGCTCAAATTGTTGTAAGACGATATTTTCGAATCGGTTATATTTATGAAAGCCCCCTGTGAAGCCCTTGGGGGGCCTTGCCGGTGTTCTGGCAGGCCTTAGACTTGCAGTGCATCGCGTCATGGGCGGTGCGGTGCACCGCAACAGGCAAGGAACTGGCAAGGCGGCGTCGGCCGCGCGCTGTGGCGCGGGCCGGCGACGGGAATTTTTGAGTCGTGTCTGAGCAAAAGGGCCGGCAGGGCCCGGACAACACACAGCCAAGCAGCGAAAAGCTCGTCGACGCCGGCACGTCCACCGGCCGGCTCGTGCTGCGGATGCTGGGGCTGGCGTGGAGCTACCGGCTTCAGACGATCCGGCTGATCCTGACCCAGATGTGCCTGCTCGGGTTCGCGCTCTCCGGCCTGGGGCTGGCGACGCTGGGCGTGGACGTGATCGCCGACGGCGTGGTCGAGGGTGCGCCCCCGCCGCGCTATCCCATGGGGGTGGATCGGCCGGAGACCTGGTCCAAGCCGTTCGAGGTCTTGATCATTGGCCTGGTGGTGCTGGGCATCGCGTCGCTGCGCTTCGGGCTCGACCGCATCAGCCACGTCTGGCGGGCGCGCCTCGTCCAGGACATCGTGCTCGAGCTGCGCGCCAAGGTCTACGACAAGCTCCAACGCCTCAGCTTCCAGTTCTTCGACGCCAACGAGTCCGGCTCAATCATCAACCGCGTCACCGCCGACGTCCAGGCCGTGCGCATGTTCATCGACGGCGTGCTGGTGCAGGTGCTGATGATCGTCATCAGCCTGAGCTTCTTCCTGACATTCATGCTCAACATCCACGTCTGGCTGACGCTGGCGTGCCTGGGCACGACGCCGGCGCTGTGGTTCCTGGCGGTGCGCTTCTCCAAGGTCGTGCGCCCGGCGTACCGGCGCAACCGCGAGCTGATGGACCGGGCGGTGCGCGTCATCAGCGAGAACATCCAGGCGGTCAACGTGATCAAGGGCTTCTCGCGGCAGGCGCAGGAGGTCGACAAGTTCCGCACCGCCAACAGGGACGTGCGCGACCAGAAGCGCTGGATCTTCTGGCGCATCGCCACCTACGTGCCGCTGATCTCGTTCATCCCCCAGTGCAACCTGGTGATCCTGCTGATGTTTGGCGGGTGGATTTACATCCACGACCCGGAGTTCAGGATCGGGCAGTTGCTCTTTTTCGCCGGGCTCTTGCAGCAGTTCTCGGCCCAGGTGGGCAACATTGCCCAGGTGGCCAACTCGATGCAGCAGAGCCTGACCGGGGCGCAGCGCGTCTTCGAGGTGCTCGATGCGCCGGTGCAGATCGACAACCCGGAGAACCCGGCGCCGCTTCAGCGCGCCCGCGGCGAGGTCAGCTTCGAGAACGTGAGCTACTGGTACCCCGACACGACGGAGCCGGCGATCGTGGATATTGACCTGCACGTCGAGCCGGGCCAGTGCGTGGCGATCCTGGGCGCGACGGGCGCGGGCAAGAGCACGATGCTGCACATGATCCCGCGCTTCCACGACCCGACGAGCGGGCGCGTGCTGATCGACGGCGTGGACCTTCGCAACTACGAGGTCAACGACCTGCGCCGCAACGTGGGGGTGGTCTTCCAGGAGAGCTTCCTGTTCTCCACGACGGTGGCGGAAAACATCGCCTTCGGGCATCCGGACGCGACGGCGGAGCAGATCGAGCGGGCGGCGCGCATCGCCGCGGCGCACGAGTTCATCATGGAGATGGAGCACGGCTACGACACGATCGTGGGCGAGCGCGGGTCGAACCTCTCCGGTGGGCAGCGGCAGCGCCTGGCGATCGCCCGGGCGGTGCTGCTCGAGCCGCCGATCCTGATCCTGGACGACCCGACAGCCGCGATCGACCCGCAGACCGAGCACGAGATCCTGCTGGCGATGGACCAGGCGATGCGCGGGCGCACGACGTTCGTCGTGGCGCACCGGCTGTCGACGCTGAGGCGGGCGAACCAGGTGATCGTGCTCGACCAGGGGCGCATCGT
>SKPT01000208.1 GCA_007119405.1 Phycisphaeraceae bacterium | reverse complement strand
CGTGCCACCGCGGACACGGTGCGTCGGTGGCGGCGTTGCTCAAGCACGAGTACCCCGAGCGGTTCTACGCCGGCTTTGACGTGGAGAACTACGGCCTGTGCTTCAGTTGTCACAGCCCGGACATGGCGCTGGTGGAGCGCACGACCCGGTTGACGGGCTTCCGCGACGGTGATCGCAACCTGCATTACGTGCACGTGCACCAGGATGACAAGGGTCGCACCTGCCGGGCGTGCCACGCGGTGCACGGCTCGTCGCGGCCGGCGCACATCGCCGAGGCGGTGGCCTTCGAGGGCTCGGACTGGCTGATGCCCGTGCGCTTCGAGCAAAACGATCATGGCGGCTCGTGCGCGCCGGGATGCCACGGGCCGGAAAGCTACAGCCGCGAGGCGGTGCCGGCCGAGACCGACCATGCCAACGGGAGCGAACCATGAGGGCGATATGGGCGTGCATCGCGCTGGCGGGGATGGCGCAGGTCGCGCTGTACGCGGCGACGGGCGGCGGCGAGCGGCCGAGCACGGCCATCGACGCCGACTCGTGCGTCACCGCCGAGTGTCATGTCGCCCAGACCGCCCACCGCGTGCTGCACGGGCCGGTCAACGTCCATGACTGCCAGGCGTGCCACGAGCCCGTGGACGTGCGCGAGCACAGCTTTCGCCTGACGCATGAGCCGACCGCGCTGTGCGCATCGTGTCACGAGATGGACCTGCCCGAGGAGCATCGCGTCCACGAACCTGTCGAGACGGGCGAGTGTGCGTCGTGTCACGACCCGCACGGCGGTCCTGACCGGCGCTTCCTCAAGCCCAACGCCTTCGGCGACGCGTGCCTGAGCTGCCACGACGAGCTGAGCTTGCGAGACCAGCGGTTCGTCCATGGGCCCGTGGCGGCGGGCGAGTGCAGCGGCTGCCACGAGCCGCACAGCAGCCCGCGGCAGTATCTGCTGCGCGACAGCGGCAGCGAGATGTGCCTCTCCTGTCACCAGCAGATGGGTCGGCAGATGTTCGCCGCGTCGGTGGTGCATGAGCCCGCGGCCGAGGACTGCACCTCGTGCCATGACCCGCACGCCAGCAACTTTCCGATGATGGCCCGCGCGCCCACGGCTGAGCTGTGCACCGAGGGCTGCCACGACGCCATCGGCACGCAGATCTTCACGTCGACGGTCACACACAGCGCAGCATACGAGGACGACGCGTGCTCCAACTGCCATTCGCCCCACGCCACCAACCGGACCGCGCTGCTCAAGGCCCGCCCCGTGGATCTTTGCATGAGCTGCCACGAGCATCCGATCGAGCGTGACGACCAGCCGGCGATTGCCTCGGTCGCGATGCTGGTCCAGCCGGGGCTGCATCAGCACGGGCCGGTGGAAGAGGGAAGCTGCGAGGGCTGCCACGATGTGCACGGGACGGACATCCGCAGCCTGCTCGTCGCCGCCTATCCCCAGGGGCACTACGAGCCGTTCGACACGGAGAGCTACGGCCTGTGCTTCAGTTGTCACGACGCGCAGATGGTCCAGGAGCCTCGCCTTGAAGGCCTGACGCGGTTCCGCGACGGCGACGTGAACCTGCACTACGTGCACGTGAACCAGGCCAAGCGCGGCCGCACGTGCCGCAACTGTCACGACGCCCACGCCGCGCCGCTGGAGCGCATCATGCACGAGACGGTGGCCTACGGCCCCAGCGCGTGGGAGCTGCCCATCCGCTTCGAGCGCACGGAGACGGGCGGAAGCTGCTCGCCCGGCTGCCACCAGCCGCTGGCGTACGACCGGCTCGAGCCGGTGCTCGATCACGAAGACCCCGCGTCGCTGGCCGACCGCTCGGACGACCCGGACTCCGACGCCGATCCCTCCAGCCCATGAAAGGCATGCCATGAATACGCGCACGATGATCCTGTGCACGACGGCGGTTCTCGGCCTGATCGGCATCGTCGGCGTGCGAGCCGCCGATGAGTCGGCACCACCGACGTTCCCCCGCTTCGAGCTCGCGGCGCCCGACGTGCAGGGCCAGCCCGTGGCCGTGCCGGTCGAGGGCAAAGTGAGCATTGTGGTCTACGTGATGGTCGGACAGGAGCGCAGCCACGAGGCGCTGGCCCACGTCCAGCGCCTGCTCGCCCAGGACGCGGGGGCGCAGGCGATCGCGGTGGTCAGCGGCACGAACGCGGCCGCGCGCGCCCAGCGCCTGCCTGAGCTGGCGCAGTGGGGGCACCCGATCGTCGCGGATGCGGATTACCGTCTGAGCGACGCGGGGCAGGTCATCGCCTGGCCCACGACGGTGATTGCCGACGATGCGGGCCGGCGGACGGGGCATATCGGCGGGCTGACCTCGCGCTACGCCACGGAGCTCGCCAGCCACGTCGCGTTCGCCGCCGGCGACATCGATCGCGCCGAGCTCGAGCGGCGCGTGGCCGCGGACGATCCGCTGGCGGGCAGTCCACACACCACGGCGGCGCGCCATCTTGCCGCTGCCCAGCGCCTCAAGGATCAGCAGCAGCTCGACGCCGCGGAGCGCGAGCTGCGCGAGGCGCTGCGCCTTCAGCCGCGGGCGGCGCAGGTGCAACTGGCCCTGGCGCAGGTCATGCTGCGCCGCGGCGATCCCGACCAGGCGCTGGCCTGGGCGCAGCGCGTGGACGAGGACAGCCTGGCCCGCTGGCAGGTGCATGCGGTGCGCGGCCGGGCGCTGGCGGCGCTGGAGCAATGGGACGAGGCCCGCGAGGAGCTGGTGCTGGCGGTACAGCACAACCCCGACCCGGCCGCGTGCTACTACGACCTCGGCCGCGCTCATCAGCACTTCGAGCAATGGGAGCAGGCCGCCAGGGCCTTCCGCGCCGCCTATGAGCATAGTGTTGCGGTGCCGGCGACGGCCGAGGGACGGTGATTCATGCGCAGCTCGACCGGCGTGTGTGACGCCGGCCGCGCCCGTCACGCCACACCGCACTGACAAACTGTGCGATCTGTGCTCGTCGGCAGGCCTCTGCTGATTGTGTGCAAGCCATGAAAAGGGTTCATCCGGGATTTCCGGGATCGCCCTGAAGGGGCGACGGGTTGTAGCCACGGGTGGAGCGCAGCGCAACCCGTGGTTGCGAGCAGCGTGAACGAACGCCGCCCCGGCAGGGGCGGAGGCGATGCAGCCTGGCATGCTGCCTCTGCTCCTGTGGGGCAGGGCGTTTCATGGGCACATCATCCACGGGTTCCGCTGCGCTCCTACAAGCCAGCACACCCCTCCGCGGTGGCATGGTCACGCCGTCCCCGGAATTGACGGATGAACCATGAAAAAGGGCCTTGGGAACGCACGTCCCCAAGGCCCCGATCCAACGGCCGCCGTCGGACCGGTCAGTTTGGGTACGACTGGTCCACGTGGTCGGCCCCGTGGCAGGACAACGTGCATGAGCCGGCTCGGTGGCCCAGGTCGACAAAGCTCGGCCCCGTGCCGTCGATCTGCGAGGGCCCAACGACCGCCGCGTTGAAGTTGATCAGCCGCGTGTTGTGCTCGACGCCGTGCGGGTCGTGGCACGTCGCGCACGGTGTCTGGTGGTCGACGATGTGCAGGCGATGCTCGGAGAAGCTTTCGTCGCCGAGAATGCTCTGGCGATCGTGACAGGTGTAGCACAGCGCGTAGGCCTGCGGGCTCTCGACCACCTGCTCGCGCAGGTCGTAGTGGGCCTTGAGCAGTGGCTCATACTGCGAGCCGTGCGGCCCCTGCGGCCCGTCCGGGTTGTCCGAGCCGTGGCACGAGCCGCAATAGATCATCGACGTCGTGGTGTAGGGCTGCTTGAGGCTGGGCACGTCGTTGCTCGCGCCCTGGGCCTCGACCGGGTGGTAGCTGGCATTGGCGGGCGAGAACTTGTTGGCGAGGTTGGGGCTGTCGTCGTAGCGGGTGATCGTGGCGCTGGCGAAGTTGCGCACCGAGTGGCACTTGTAACAGACCTGGTACTCGTACACCGCCTCGTCGATGCTCACGCCGCTGCTGGTGACACCGCTGACGCCGGTTATGCTCGGCGGGACGTACGGCGGCGAGGCAGGGGTGCCCGCGCCCGTGCGGTGCGGGTTGTGGCAGTCGACGCACTGCACGTGCTCGGCCATGGTAAACGGGTTCTCCAGCGGATCGTGCACCCCCACGTAGGCGTCGACCGGATGCGTCGAGAGCTTGTTGAGCTCGGCCACCAGGTTCGTCCCCGCGACGCCGCCGTCGTGGCAGTTCAGGCAGTTGTCTTGCTCGGCTTCGTGGAGCATGAGGCGCTGCCGACCGCCACCGCCGTGCGTGCGATGGCAACTGCCGCAGCCGGCGTCGCGGACGGTCGCGGCGTCGAGGTGGTCCCACTGCGGGTTGCTCGCCGAGGCGAGCGCACCGCCGGACGTGGCGTGTGCGGAAGCGTCGAACCCGGCGATGTCGTGGCACGCCTTGCACAGGCCGGATTCGGTGTTGTCCGTGCGCAGGAACTGGCCGCGGCTGTTGTCGTGCGGGTCATGACAGGTGGTGCACTGGAGCTGCTGGTTGTGATCCAGCGGCAGCGACGGCGGGATCATGGCGGGGTTGAGCAGCTCGCCCTGGGCGGCGGCCAGCGCGGCGTCGTAGACGAAGGAGATCGGGTGGTCGTCGCGCAGGTCAGTGCCGATGTAGCCGCGGTCCGAGCTGGAGATGTAGACCGACGTGCCGGGGATGTTCTTCGCGTTGTAGGTCTGGTTCAGGGCGATGGTGCCGTCGTGGCAGCTCAGGCACAGGCGCGCCGAGCCGGTCGGCTGGCCGACGTGGGCCACGAGCGTGCTCGACTCGTAGGGCTGGTAGTAGTTGCCCGGATCCTCGCGGTTCCACAACGGCGCCACCGGGTTGGACGCGTGCGGCGTATGGCAGAAGATGCACGGCTCACCGCCATAGGTGGTCTTGACCGTGCCCGGGCCGCTGGCAGTGAGGTTGTGCGGCGTCGAGGCGACGTCGGTGGCGCCCGTCTGGGCGATCACCAGTGCGGCCGCGGCCAGCACCATCACCAGGGCGACGGCGAGCAGATCAACGTGATGTCGTCGAGGCCTGGGCCTGGGCATCGGGGTCATCTCCCACGTAACGAAGAACCTGAACGCGACGGTTGTGTGCATCGGCGACGTAGATGCGATCCTCGGCATCGACCGCCAGGCCGCCGGGTACGGCGAACTGGCCGCGGGCGTCGCCCGGCTCACCGAGCGAGAGCAGCAACTGCCCGCGGTCGTTGAACACCTGCACCGTGCAGAAGTACGAGTCGGCGACGTAGATGTGGCCGTGGCTGTCGACGGCCACGCCCTTGGGCACGCCGAAGTGCCCCGTGGCATCGCCGTGGCGGCCGAGCTCGAACAGGTAGCGCCCGCGCTCGTCGAGCGCCTGGACGCGGAAGTTTAGCGAGTCGGTGACGTACAGCCGACGCTCGGCGTCGATCGCCAGATGGGTCGGAAAGTTGAACTCACCCGGCTCGTGACCGGGGCCGCCAATCGTCTGCACGAGCTGGCCGTCGAGGCGGAAGACATGGACGCGATGGGCGGTGGTGTCGGCCACAAAGAGCAGCGAGCGCTGGGCGCAGTACGCCAGGCCCGTCGGTCGGCCGAAGCCGTCGCCGGGCTCGAGGCGCCGCACGAACCGCCCCTCGGGCGTGACGAGGTAGACCTCGGCCAGGGCGCTGTCGGCGATGGCGAGCAACGACCCGCACACGGCCACGCCCACGGGCGAGACGAGGAACGTGCCATCGACGCGGCCCACAAACCGCGCCCGCCCGCTGGCGAGGTCGATCACGTGCACGCCCTGGCGCTTCTGGTCGGCGATCATCAGCACGCGGTCCGACGCCACGGCGACGGCGACCGGCTCACGGAGCGCATGGGGCCGCTCGCCCGTGATCATCGTGCCGATGCGCCCCAGCAGCGATGGCCGGTGCAGTTGCCCGGCGTCGTCGATGACGAGCTGGTGGGCGATGCGCGGCGCGGCCGGCGCCGGCGGCCAGACGGGCCCGGGCTCGGCGGTGATCAACCCCTGCGACGCGCAGCCGACCAGGCTCAGCGTCGCGGCCAGCAGCAGGGCGGTGTCATGTCGCCATCGCATTGGCAAAGCTCCCATCAAAACTCGCGACGCAGCGAAAAGGAGGCGTAGGTGCGGTTGCCCCGCCTGGACTCCTGGCGGTAAAAGGACTGATACCCGCTGACCGACACCTCCATGAGGCCCCGTGCCCACGTCACCGACGGGCCGAAGCGCCACAGCTCGTCGTTGTTGCGGCCGCGGGTCTTGAGGTAGCTGGCGTCGAAGCGGAGCACCGTGTCGTCGCGCACCTTGCTGGTGATGCGGCCCTGGGCGCCGTAGCTTTCGAGAAAGTCGCGCCCCGGCTCGAGCCCGAACGCCGCCGGGTCGCGGTACTCGAGCATCTCGTAATGTGCGGACGCATTGAGATGCGTGTCGCGGCTGATTGGCCGCACGTACGTGGCCCGCACGCGGTAGGCGTCCCACGACGGCGCGACGCGCAGGTTCCGCCTCTCGTACTCGGGGATGATCGTCAGGTCGCCGAGCGTCAGCTCGCTGCCGAAGAGAATCCGCTCGTCGCGTTCCGGATTAAACGTGGCGTTGCCCGAGCGCAGCTTCTCGTCGCGCAGGGCGTACTCGAAGTACGCCGCCAGCGGCAGGTCTTCGAAGTCGAAGCGGATACGCCAGCGCAGAATGTCCGTGTCGTAACGCGCATCGCGGGCCGTGGTGACGGTGTAGCTCACCAGCACCGTGTCCCCGTCCTCGATGTCGCCGGTGACGATCCGGCGAATCTCCGTCACCGACCCGGTGACGCGCAGCTCGTAGTCCACGCCCTCGAAGTACGTGACGGTGTTGGTCGCATCGGTGACGAACACCGACCCGGCCACCACGTCCGTATGCCCCAGG
>SKPT01000669.1 GCA_007119405.1 Phycisphaeraceae bacterium | reverse complement strand
GAACGCGTTCGCCTCGGCGATCGTAGCACGGCGAGCGGGCGCTTGCCCGAGCATGCCTGGCCAAGGGCGCGTCATCGGACGGTTCCCGGCGGGCAATGGGGCGGGTTGGGTGGCGGGCGCGTGGCGGGGTGAGTGGCCGGGGTGAGTGGCGGGGGGTGATTGGAAAGTCTTTGCCGGGCGGCGGTGCCCGCCCGTATAATGGCGGCAACTCACGGGGAGGGGGTTCTCGGCCGGGCGGCCAGTCCGCGCCGCCCCCGTCAGCCAGCGCCCGCCTCCCGCCCCCAAGCCAGAAGCATCGGCCATGAAGATAGACCCACGGTTCACCCAGAGCTCGGGACAGGCGATCTACAACGGCACGGAGCTCGTGATCAAGGGCGGGCTCGAGACGGCCGGGGGAGTCCACCTCTACACCGGCTACCCCGGCTCGCCCGTGGCCGGGTTCTTCGACACGCTCGAAAGCCTCGGCCCGCTGCTGCGCGACAAGGGCATCGTCGCCAAGATGGCGACCAACGAGGCCCTGTCCGTGGCGATGGTCAACGGGGCGCAGATGGTCGGCGGGCGCGCCATCACCTGCTTCAAGAGCGTGGGGCTGCACGTCGCGGCCGACGCCCTGGCCCTGGGCGTGCTCGCCGGGACGCGCAACGGCTCCGGGGCGCTGATCGTCGTCGGCGACGACCCGTGGTCCGACTCGACGCAGGTGCCCGCCGACTCGCGCTTCCTCGCCGAGCACGTGCGCATGCCCATGCTCGAGCCCGGCTGCCCGCAGGAGGTCAAGGACTGGGTCGAGCTCGCCTTCCGCATCGGGCGCGCCGGGCAGATCTACATCGGCTACTCCATGACGGTGACCACGGCCGACGGCGGCGGGACGGTCACCACGCACGAGAACCACTACCCCGAGCTCAACGAGCATCAGAAGCGGGTGCTGAGCTACGAGCGGGACATTGAGCCGAACCTCAACGAGACGGTCCTGCTGCCGCCGCGCTCCTGGCGTCGCGAGCAGGCGCTGCACGAGCGCTTTGACGCGGTCAAGGCCGAGGCCAGGCGATTGGGCGTCAACCGCCTCGTGCACGGGCCGCAGAAGGGCGAGACGGTGCCGCTGGGCCTGATCGCCTCGGGCGTGGGCTATGCCTACCTGGCCCATGCGCTCGAGGAGCTGGGGCTGACCGGCCGCCTGCCCATCCTCAAGCTGGGCATGTGCTACCCCGTGGACGAGAAGCTGGTGACCGACTTCGCCCGGCAGTGCGAGCAGATCGTCGTCGTCGAGGAGCGGCGCAGCTTCGTCGAGCGGCAGGTGCTCGAGATCATCGACCCGCTGCGGCAGACGGGCGAGCTGACGACGCGGGTCTACGGCAAGCGCTCCCCGCACGGCCTGCCGGCCATCCCCGAGACGCGCGGACTCAACCCGTCGCTGCTGATCGAGCGCCTCGTGCCGTTGATCCGCCGCGAGGCCTCCCTGCCCGCGGAGTTGGTCAACGGGCGGATGTCGGCCGAGCTCGCCCGCCTCCAGGCCACGGCGCGCTACGACGTGCGCATCGCCTCGCGGACGCCGACGTTCTGCCCGGGCTGCCCGCACCGCGACTCGTCCAGCGTGCTGCTGGAGCTGCGCAAGGACCTGCTGGACCCGGAGTACATGCTGCGCGAGCACAAGCGCAAGCCCGTGGACCTGGTCGCCCACGGCGACACGGGCTGCTACACGATGCTCATGTTCGAGCCGACCACGCCGCTGATGCACAACTACTCGGGCATGGGCCTGGGCGGCGCGACGGGGGCGGGCGTGGACCCGTTCATCGAGAACAAGCAGCTCGTGTTCATGGGCGACGGCACCTTCTACCACAGCGGCCAGGTCGCCATCACCCAATCCATCTACAACGCCCAGGACATCACCTACATCATCCTGGACAACAAGACCACCGCGATGACCGGCCACCAGGGCCACTCGGGCATCGAGCTTGACCTGACCGGCAAGGAGATGAACCCGCTCGAGATCGAGCGGATCGTCCAGGGCATGGTGCCCGGTCACCGCAAGCGCGACGTGCGGATCGTGCGCATCGACCCGGCCGACCGCAACCGCTACCGCAAGCTGCTGGAGCGCACGCTGCTGGCCGACGGCGTCAAGATCATCATCGCCGACAAGGAGTGCGGGATCACCAGCCAGCGGCGGATCAAGCGGCAGGAGCGGGCCGAGGCGCGCGAGAAGGGGTACCTGCCCAAAAAGACCTACATGAACGTGGCGACGGAGGTGTGCGAGTTCTGCCTCGAGTGCACGAACCAGACCGGCTGCCCGGGGCTGAAGATCAACGACACCGACTACGGGCCCAAGATCCAGACCGACTTCTCCTGGTGCGTCAATGACGGGGCGTGCCAGCGGATTCATGCCTGCCCGAGCTTCGAGGAGGTGACGATCCTGCGCAAGGGCCCGGAGCGGATGGGCGACGTGCACGTGGCGCTGGACGACCTGCCCCCGCCGCGCGCCCCGATCCACGCCGGGCAGGAGACGTGGCGCTGCTACCTCGCCGGCGTCGGGGGCATGGGCATCGGCACCGCCACGGGCATTCTCGTGCTCGCCGGCCACGAGATGGGCTACGAGGTGCAGTTCCTGGACAAGAAGGGCCTGGCGATCCGCAACGGCGGGGTCTTCTCCCAGCTCGTCTACACCCCGGGGCAGCGGACAGACGCCAGCGGGCAGTCAAGCAACGGCCTGCTGTCTGAAAATCCGAAATCCGAAATCCGAAATCCCAAATCCACCACCCCCCTGATTCCCTACGGCAAGGCGGACCTGCTCATCGGCGTGGACATCCTCGAGGCCGTCCGCGGCATCGACCCGCAGCACCCCTACCGCATCGCCTCGCCGCAGCACACCACGGCCGTGGTCAACACCGCCAAGACGCCGACCATCCTCACCCTCATGGGCCGCGAGGACTTCAGGATCGACGACCTCGAGAAGATGGTGCGCGACCACACCATCGCCGAGCACTACACCTCATTCAACGTCGGCGACCTGTGCGAGCGCGTGCTGGACACCAAGCTCTACGCCAACATCATGATGATCGGCATCGCCTTCCAGAAGGGCTACCTGCCGCTGCGGCAGGAGGCGATCGAGAAGGCGATCCGCACCATCACCCGCGACCAGGCGGATCGCAACATCCGCGCCTTCCACATCGGGCGAAAGATCGCGGTCCGCCCGGACCTGTTCGTCGTCGAGCCGGCGCGGCAGTACGAGTCGGCGCGCAAGTGCCTGCGCCGCAAGCTCAACACGCTTCGCCTCTGGTACACCGGCCGGCGCGGCGAGGCGCTGGCGCGCCAGTTCCGCGTGCTCATGCGCAAGACCTTCCGCGCCACCCGCGGCCTGCGCGTCGAGGACGAGCTGATGCGCGACGTGATCATCCGCGCCTACGACTGCGTCATCTGGGGCGGCATCGACTACGCCCGCCGTTACTGCGACCGCGTCGTCGACACCTTCCACAAGGACGACGCCCGCGACGGCTACGCCATCACCCGCGCGGTGGTGTGGAACCTGGCCAAGGTCATGCTCATCAAGGACGAGATCTACACCGCCGCCATGCTCACCAGCCCGGAGAAGTACAAGCGCGACAAGCGCCGCTTCAACGTCAACCCCGAGCGCGGTGACAGGATCCTCTACAAGCACCACAACCGCCCCGAGTTCGAGGTGCTCGGCCGCACCATCCGCTTCGAATGGAAAAGCCGGGACTGGCAGCTTCGCCTCATGGCCGGCTGCGGGTTCCTGCGGCGAATGCTGCCCGGCTGGCACCGCCGCGAGCGCGACTTCCGCGACTGGTACGAGCAGCTCGTCGAGCAGTTCGAGTTCCACGGCCCGCGCGACTACCAGCGCTGGCTGGCGATCCTGTCCACCCCCGAGCCGGTCACCGGCTTCCGCGAGGTGCGCTACCCCAAGATGGACGCCGCCCGCGCCAAGGCCGAGCAGTTGCTCGACACCGACCCCGAGTCATACGACCCCGAAGGCGAGGCGAAGGCGCGGGAGACGGGCGTGGTGCAGTTGCCGGTGCTGACGGGGGTGGGGTGAGAACATCTCGAAGATCGCCCGACTGAACGGCAATGCGAGTCGATCGGAGCTTCCGACGGCAGATCTTGGAGGGTGAACATGAAGGAGCCAGTTCCCGAGGACTTCGGTCTCACCTCATCTGAGATCAAACGACTCGAGCAGGACGAGTATAGGAAGGAAAACCTTTGGGTTCATGTCGGGTGGTCAATCTCGTTGGTCGGCTTCATATTGATCGTTGGGTTGATCTATGATCGAACAGAGTTGTCCGTGTTGGGGGCCATTCTGTTCGGGATCATTCTAAGCCTATTTATGTTGTTTCCGGCTATGCTTGTGGCCCTCGCTTTACAGGGGGTGGTGTCACTGGTCTGGGGGAAAGATAGGCGCCTGATGGCGTACCGAGATGCGAGAAGGGAATGGGTGGACCGGGTGAGGATGAAGGAGGCGGAATGGCGTCTTGCCCTTAACCGTCAGAAACGTGATTGGTGGAGATCACTTGATGGTTGGGAATTCGAGCAGGAGGTGACCAATCTCCTGCGCGACTTGGGCTACCAAGCCTATGTGACTCCTCGTTCCGGAGATGATGGACTGGACGTGATGGCCTCGAAAGACGGGGATCAGGTAGGTGTTCAATGCAAGGCGCACGGGAAGCCAGTAGGCCCAAGGGTTGTACGCGAGTTGTTGGGTGCCTTAGCTTCTCGCTCCGATGTTCAAAAGGCTATTTTGGTTGCGCTTTCCGGAACAACGGATGGTGCAACTCGGCTCGCACGGCGCAACGGCATTGAGGTGTGGGATGGGCAGCGCCTAATCCAAGAGTCCACGATCTACAACATTTCAACAAAACCTGAGCTGTTCCAAACGGACACCTATCGGAGAGAAATCGAGATGAGTCGTAGAGCCGGTGTTCATCGGAACGTCGAGAAGCATTTGGAGAGATTGGTCGAGCAGGCGGTTGCCAAGGAAGTCAGGTAATGTGACGGCAGTTGCGCCGGGTGCCACTGACAAGCGGAGTCCGCGGAGCTCGTCAGTGGCATGACGCTCGTCGCGATGTGTTGGCGTCGTGATTCAACCCGCCCCGGCAGGGGCGCAGGGTTGTAGCCACGGGCGGAGCGCAGCGCAACCCGTGGACATGAGCCGGCCCTCATCGCCCTGCCCCGCGAGGGGCAGAGGCAGCGCCCGCTGCCCGCCTCCGCCCCCGCCGCGGCGGATCGGCATCATCGCCCACACGCTTGCCTCACCGCCCCGGCAGCACGTCCGCGATGCGCCGGCGCACCTCCGACTCATCGGCGGCCACCAGGTAGATCGGCGCCTCGGCGAGCGTCACGGCCACCTGACCGTCCTCTGCGGGGATCGTGCTTGTCTCGCCGAGCATGCTCACGCGCGTCAACTGCCGCCGCTCGACGTCGAAGCGTCGCGGCACGCTGCTTCGCCCACCGCTGTGCCAGGCCATGATCACCGGCTCGCCCCCGGCCCGACGAAAGCGATACGCCCACACGCCGCCCGGCTCCTCGGCGAGGATCTCGACATCCACGCGCGGGTCCGGCACCAGCCGCTGCATGATCGCCGTCGCGTACGCCTGCTCGCGCCACTCGCCCGGCTCGGGGAAGAAACCGAAGCTCCGCCGCGAGCCGTCACGCGAATACACGATGTCGGTGACGTACATGATCTGCACCTGCGTCACGCCATGCGCCCCGGCGATGGCGAACAGCCGCGTCACGAACGCCGCCTGCTGAGCCTCGTCCCGCACCTGGCGCTGACGCGGGTACTCGATCGGATAGCCCACCTCCGTCATCCAGATCGGCTTGTTGCTCATCCCCGGCAGCTCGCGCAGCAGTGCCAGCGCCGGCACGACGCCGCCGGCCTCCGGGCCCACGGGCATGGTGTAGGGGTGGATCCCCACCGCGTCGTACGCCTCCGGGCCCACCCGCTCGTTGCCCACCCGGATCAGCCGCCGCCAGCCCACGAAGCCGTTCTGCTCCACGAACACGTCGGGCGAAGGCAGGTGCGCCAGCGCCCCGCCGGCCGGGTTGTACGCGATCAGGTACGCCTCCGGGTCGATCCGCCGCACCTCGTCGATCGCCACCGCCAGAAGCTCCGCGTAAAGCTCGTCTCGCCGCAGCCCCGTCGCCTCCGTGCCCAGGAAGTAGATGTTCGGCTCGTTCCAGATCTGCCAGTAGCGAACCGGCGCCGGCTCCAGGTCGGGGTGGCGCTGCCAGAACGACCCGCCCGGCGCGTACGGCTCGACCTGCGCCCGGATCGCCTCGCGCCACCGCTCGAGCATCTCGTCCAGCGTCATGTCCCCGGCGTCGCTGAGGCCGCCCAGTTCGATCACCGGCTGGACCACGAAGCCGCGCTCGGCCGCGACGCGCATCAGCCGCTCGGCACTGCCCGGGTCGCCGTTGCGATGCCAGCCCCCCGCCCGCAGCCAGCGAATGCCGCTGCGCTCGATGTCGTCGGCGAAACGCGCCAGCTCACCCGCCCAGCCATACAGCCCGTAGAGCTCCGGCTCAGGCGGCTGCACATCCGCACGGGCCGGCCCGGCCTCAAGGCCCAGCGCCATCATCGCCGCCACGACCGTCAGCAGAACATTGCGCACGGTTCATTCTCCAGCCTGGTCAATCGGCCCCGCCGCCGGCCCATGGGAAAGACCTGGCCGCGGGGTGCCATGTGTGTCGCGGCTCGCCGCGTCGCGGTTCGCATCACATCTGCTGCTCGTCACCCTCGACCGCGCGCAGCGCCGCCTCGATCGTGTCGCGGTCGAACCCCCGCCGCGCCAGCAAGCCGTAGATCCTCCGCCGCCGGGTCATCGGCTCCAGCCGCGCCAGCGACGCCGCGCGCCGGCGCGCCAGCGCCGTCGCCGGCTCG
>SKPT01000458.1 GCA_007119405.1 Phycisphaeraceae bacterium | reverse complement strand
GGCGGGGCAGGGTGCTTCAGGGGCGAGGCGGGGGGTAGGGCGGGCGATCAACCGCGAAGGGGGCGAAGGGGGCGATTAACCGCGAAGGGGCGAAGGAGGCGAAGGACGCGAAGAGGGAGAAGCAAATGAGGAAGGCAGGAAGGCAGGAAGGCAGGAAGGCAGGAAAGAAGAATTGTGGGTGAAAGTAGAGCATTCTGGTTCATGGGCTGGCCTTGAAGCGGGTGGGCCTTTGCTGGGAGCTGCGTCATGGTGGTGAGCCGAGGCAAGTGGCAGGAGCTGGTGGCGCGGGCGCAAGGTGAGCCTGTGCCTGGGGTTGAGGTGTCGCGTCAGGTGGCGTCCCGGATCGCTCGGGCCAGGGCCCGGCCGACGAACGTGCTGCATACGCCGACGCTGGCGGCGTGTGCGGGTGTGGCGCTGGTGGTGGCGCTGGCGGCGATGCACGCGGGGCAGGTGCTGGGCGGGGCGGGTGACGAGCTGGGGCCGGTGATGGAGTTCCTGTCGCTGTACACGAGCCCGATATCATGAACTGGCCTGGGTTTAGAGCTGGCGGGGGCGTGGCGTGGCGCGCGGTGATGCTGGCGGTGGGCTGCGCGGCGCTGCTGTTCGCCAGCGGAGCGGTGACGGGATGGTCGCTCTCGGGTGTCGTGGGCCCGGCGGAGGAGGTGTCGAACCCGTCCACGGCGGTGCGGACGGTGCATCCGCGGCTGATCGAGCGGGCGCACGGGCGGCTGGTGGAGCAATTAAAGCTGGACAACGAGCAGGCAGAACGGTTAAAGTCGATCCTCGAGCAGCGGGCGGGGCGGCTGCGTGAGATTCACGAGCGGATGCGGCCGGAGCTGGAGCAGGAGCAGCAGCGCCTGGAGCGGGAGGTGCAGGCGCTGCTGGATGACGAGCAGCGTGCGCGGTGGGAGCGGATCCTGGAGCATCGGCGGTCGGTTTTCGCGCCGCCACGGGGTCGGGGGGACGATGAGGGTGGGCGGCAACGGTGGCAGCGGCGCCGGGGCGACTAGCGCGCGGGGCCCGGCTCTTGCGTAGGCCAATATTTTGGCATACATTGTCCGGCGGGATGGTGCGTTTCGGCGCAAGCGGCTGGAGTGCGATTCATGAACCGACTTGTGGCCGAGCGCGCGGGGTCCGGGACGGATGTTGTCGCGCTTCGCGTGGGCGAGGTGCTCGTGGCCCGGGGGCAGGTGACCCGGCAGCAGCTCGAGGACGCGGCCCGGCAGGGCGGTGACGTGCTGGGGCTGCTCGTGCAGCGCTACGGGCTGGATGCGTCGGCGGTGTTCGCGGCGCGGCTGGCGGAGGCGGGGATCGAGACGATCGCACTGGCCGAGCGCCCGGTTCAGCCCGAGGCGCTGGCGTGCGTGCCGGCGGCGGTGGCGCTGCGGCACAAGGCGCTGCCGGTGGAGCTGCGCGGACGGTCGCTGCGCGTGGCGATGGTGGACCCGTTCGACGAGCAGGTGGTCGAGCAGCTTCGCGTGGTCGCGGGCAAGCGCATCGAGCGCTGCCATGCGCCGGAGCACGAGCTGCTGGAGGCGGTGAAGAAGGCATACGGCTCGCAGGTGTCGCGCATGGCGGCGGACCTGGGCGGCGGTCGGCAGGAGCAGGGGCCGCAGGCGGGCGCGCGGGGTGGCGGGAGTGGCGGGGGGGAGTCGGTGGTGGACCTGGAGCAGCTCGCCAGCGAGCCGTCGGTGGTGAACCTGGTGAACCTGGTGCTGCTCGAGGCGGTCGAGGCGCGGGCCAGCGACGTGCACATCGAGCCGTTCGAGAACAAGGTCACGTTCAAGTATCGCATCGACGGCGTGCTGCACGAAGTGGACCCGCCGCCGGTGCATCTGTACCCGGCGATCGTGTCGCGCGTGAAGATCATGGGGGCGATGAACATCGCCGAGCGCTTCGTGCCGCAGGACGGCAGCACGAGCTTCGCGTCGCCGGCGGGCAAGGTGGACGTGCGCATCTCGACCGTGCCGACGGTGCATGGCGAGAGCGTGGTGATGCGGCTGCTGAACCGCGCCGCCGGGCTGATCGGCCTGGAGGAGCTGGGCATGGCCCGGCGGTACCTCGAGCCGTTCGGGCGCATCCTCGCCCGGCCGCACGGCATCGTGCTGGTAACGGGGCCGACGGGCAGCGGCAAGACGACGACGCTGTACGCGGCGATCAACAAGATCTATTCGCCGCAGCGCAAGATCATCACGATCGAGGATCCGGTGGAGTATCAGCTCGACGGGGTGAACCAGATCCCGGTCAACGCCAAGCGCGGGGTGGACTTCGCGACGGGGCTGCGGTCGATTCTGCGCCAGGACCCGGACGTGATCATGGTGGGCGAGATTCGCGACCGCGAGACGGCGGACATCGCGATCCGCAGCGCGTTGACGGGTCACCTGGTGTTCTCGACGCTGCACACGAACGACGCGGTGGGGGCGGTGACGCGGCTGCTGGACATGGGGGTGGAGCCGTTCCTGCTGGCGTCGTCGCTGGAGGGGGTGGTGGCGCAGCGGCTGGTGCGCAACATCTGCGGTCATTGCCGCGAGCCGGTGCGGCAGTCGGGGCAGATCCTGCGTCGGCTGGGTCATCGCACGGACGAGGCGAGGCAGGCGACGTTTTATCACGGGCGTGGCTGCTCGCGTTGTCGCCACACGGGCTACGCGGGGCGTACGGGGATCTTCGAGCTGGTGCGCGTGACGGAGGCGATGCACGAGGTGATCCAGCGCCGCGGGAGCACGACGGAGATGCTGGCGAGCGCGGCCGAGGAGCATCGGCCGATGTGGGAGGACGGGTACGAGAAGGCGCTGGCGGGGATGACGACACTGGAGGAGGTTCTGCGCGTGACGCAGGACACGCCGGCGGAGGCGGCGCTGACGCTGGATGACGAGTGAACCACCGATGCATGGTGATGGGGAGGGGATGAACCGCGAAGGGGCGAAGGGGGCGAAGAAGGAAAGGCGAATGAGGAAGGCAGGAAGGCAGGAAAGGAAGCGTTGCAACGTGTTTCTCCCGATTCCTGGGTTCCTTCCTTCCTGGCTTCCGTAGCAGCCTTTTCTTCGCGTTTTTCGCGTCTTCGCGGTTGATCGAAGGGCTCAAGGCGTCTGTTTGACAGTGGTGCTGTTCATGCCGAGGTTTCGTTACAGCGCGTTGGACGAGTCGGGCCAGCCCACGGCCGGGGAGCTGGAGGCCGCGGGCGAGGCGCAGGTGGTGTCGCAGTTGGCGGCGCAAGGGGTGTACGTGACGCAGGTCGATGCGCTGGGGGTGGCGGGTGGCGTGGCGGGGGGCGGCGGAGAAGCGGACGCGTCGTCGGGGTTTGATTGGCGCGGGTGGCTTGGCGGGGGCGTGTCGCTGCGCAGCCGGGCGGCGATGTTCGGGCAGATCGCCACGGCGCTGGAGGCGGGGCTGACGCTGCTGCACGCGCTGCGCGTGGTCGAGGAGCAGGCGGAGTCGGAGCCGGTGCGCCGGCTGGTGGGCGACCTGGCCCAGCGGGTGCAGGGCGGCGAGGCGCTGTCGGACGCGATGGCGGCGCAGGGTCGTCTGTTCACGCCGCTGCACGTGGCGATGGTGCGGGCCGGGGAGACGGCCGGGGTGCTGGACGAGGTGATGGCGTCGCTGGCGTCGTTCGCCGAGCGCGAGCTGGCGGTGCGCGAGCGGATTCGCTCGGCGGCGACGTATCCGATGATCGTCATCGCGCTGGTGGTGGTGTCGGTGGTCGTGATCATGGTGTGGGTGGCGCCGACGATCCTGGACTCGATGGTGCAGGAGGGTCGGCCGCTGCCTCTGCCGACGCGGCTGCTGCTGGCGGTGAGCGGGTTCTTCACGAGCGGGTGGGCGGTGCTGGCGGCGCTGGCGGCGGGGGCGGGGTGGTACTGGTTCGTGCAGTGGGTGCGCACGGCGGAAGGGCGGCTGAAGTGGGACCGTTTCAAGCTGGCGCTGCCGATCGTGGGCCCGACGCTGCGGAAGGTGGCGGTGGGGCGCTTTGCGCGGACGCTGGCGACGCTGACGGGGTCAGGGATTCAGATCCTCGAGGCGCTGCACGTCTTGCGTGACACGCTGGGCAACGAGGCGATGGCGCGGACGGTGGACGAGGTGCGCGGGGCGATCACGCAGGGCGAATCGATCGCCGAGCCTTTGCGCAAGACGGGGCAGTTTCCGCCGCTGTTCATCCAGGTGATCGCGCTGGGCGAGCAGACGGGCAAGATTGACGAGCTGCTGCTGCGGGCGGCCGACGCGTACGAGCGCGAGACGACGGCGGCGATCGACCGGACGATGTCGGTGCTGCCGGCGCTGCTGATCGTGGCGCTGACGGTGGTGGTGGGGACGGTCCTGGCGGCGGTGCTGCTGCCGATCGTGTCGATGTCGGCGGGGGTGTAGGAAATGCAGAATGCAGAATGCAGAATGCAGAATGCAGAATGCAGAAAAAGAGAGAACCGCGAAGGGGCGAAGGTTGCGAAGGACGCGAAGCGAAGAAGGAAAGGCAGATGAGCAAGGCAGCAAGGGCAGGAAGGCAGGAATCGAGAGGTGTGGGTGAAGGCAGGGAGTTTTTCTCCTTTTGCTGGCTTGCTGCCTTTCCTGGTTTCCTTGGCTGCCTTTCTTCGCGTTCTTCGCCTTCTTCGCCCCTTCGCGGTTTTATTGAGAATTCATGAGCCGGGGACAGGAGCGTGTGATGCGAGGCGCTAAAGGGTTTACGCTGGTCGAGGTGCTGGTGGTGGTGGTGATCATCGGCGTGCTGGCGGCGATGATCGTGCCGCGGTTCATCGGGCGCACGGACGAGGCGCGGCGGAACGCGGCGCGGATGCAGATCGGGCAGGTGGACAGCGCGATCCAGACGTTCTACCTGGATTACAACCGGTATCCGAACAGCCTGGACGAGCTGGTGCGCCAGCCGGCGGACATCAGCGACGACCGCTGGCGGGCGCCGTCGCTGCGCGAGCGCGATCTGCGCGACCCGTGGGGCAATGCGCTGGTGTACCGCTACCCGGGCCAGCATGGCGTGTTCGACCTGTACAGCCTCGGCGCCGACGGGCAGGAGGGCGGCGAAGGGGACAACGCGCCGGTGACGAACTGGGATTGATACCGCGCAGCGGCGAAGCACGCGACGGTCGGCAGGGCGAGAGCAGCAAGGCGAGAGATGCGGCAGCACAGGCAAAGGCTGGTGGTTGGTGGCCCGGGCGGGCGCGGCTTCACGCTGGTGGAGCTGATCGTGGTGATCGTGATCGTGGGCGTGCTGGGGGCGATGACCGTGCCGCAATTGACGGGGCGGGCGGCGTCGGCGCGGCTGCGGGCGTCGGCCAACGCGCTGAAGACCGCGGCGGACTATGCGCATGGGTATGCGATGACGCGGAACGTGCCGACGCGACTGGTGATCGAGCGTCAGCAGGGGCGCTTCGCGCTGGCGCACCAGCCCGAGCCCGTGGCCGAGCCGGGGCAGTGGCAGGCGGTGCCCAGCGCGGTGCATCGCGGCGGGTCGCTGCGGCCGGGGGTGAGCTTCTCGCGCGTGGAGGTGTACGACGACGTGGGGGCGACGGATCAGCCGGAGACGACGCAGGGCGAGGGCGTGACGTTCCGGCCAAGCGGCGAGGCGCAGGCGGCGGTGATCGAGATCACGGACGGCACGGCCTACTGGTCGCTGGCGATCGCGGCGAGCACGGGTCGGCGGCAGCTCGCGGCCGGGCGGGCGACGGGTCGGCTGGAGGATCGGACGGACCTGGACCTGGGCCGATGAGAAGGGCCCCGCTCGTGGAGATGTTGTGAGGCGTTGGCCAGTGGGTCGTGTTTGGGGCGGGTGCTGCACCGGGTCGGCCGGTGGTGCCAGGGCGGCGTTGCGCCCGGTGCGTTGCGGGCGCCGGTCGGGAGGGTTCACGCTGGTCGAGGCGCTGCTGGCGGGGGTGGTGCTGGCGATCGCGGGGGCGGGGATCGGGTACGGGATGGGCCAGGCGGTGCAGACGGCGCGGGTGGCGCGGGAGTATGAGCAGGCGGCGATGCTGCTGGACGCGGTGGTGACGCGGATCGACCTGATCGGGCCGGAGCGGTTGCTGAGCACGGGGCCGATGCAGGGCAGCTTCGATGAGCCGTGGCAGGCGTATAGCTGGCAGGCGGCGATCGAGTCGGGGGAGCTGATGGATCTTTACAACGTGCGGGTGAGCGTGCGCTGGGGGCATCGGGAGGTGGAGGCCGTGACGCGGTTGTACGACCCGCCCGGCGCGCGGCCGGGGGATCTGACGTGGGAGGAGCTGTGAGCGTATCGGGGACGAGTCGCGCGGGGGGGCGGGGGCGCACCAGCTTCCCAGGTGGTGCTGCGGGTGCGGTGCGCGGTGCGCGGTGGCGGGGCGCGGGGTTTACGCTGGTGGAGGTGATCGTGGCGTCGACGATCGTGGTGGTGGTCGCGGCGGGGACGATGGTGGTGCTGGGGAACATGGCGCGGTCGCGTGACCGGGTTGACGCCGAGGCGCAGCTCCACGCCGAGGCGCGGGCGGGGATGCGGGCGATCGTGGGCGCGCTGCGCAACGCGCATCGCACGGCGGTGCGCGAGGATTGGATCTTCGAGGGCGCGGCGGATCAGGCGGCGGGGCAGATGCCGTTGTCGCGGCTGCGGCTGGAGACGGTGTCGCATCGGCGGGTCCGGGCCGGGCACCCGGAGTCGGACGTGCACGAGGTGGAGCTGTACCTGGAACAGGGCGAGGGCGAGGGCTTGTTGACGTTGCATCGGCGGACGGACCCGGCGCGGGCGGGCCGGGGCGTGGTCGAGCCGGTGGCGCGGCAGGTGGTGGGGCTGGAGCTGATGTACTTTGACGGCACGCGGTGGGAGCCGGAGTGGGACGGGCAGCAGCGTGGCTGGCTGGTGGCGGTGCGCGTGACGCTGGTGATGGCGGAGGAGGTGGATGAGGCGCGGCTGGGGGCGGCG
>SKPT01000370.1 GCA_007119405.1 Phycisphaeraceae bacterium | reverse complement strand
GTACACGGCGTCGGGCAACGTCACGAATGGGCTGCCGATGTACGTCGCGCCGGGAATGTTGGTCATGTAGACTTCATCGCCGTCGGCCCAGCGCCGCTCGAGCTCGAGGTTGGTGAACGGATGCCCGATGCCGGGAAACTCACGCCGCCACAACGTGCGCCCGGTGTACACGCACCGTGCCGAAATCGTTTCGACACCGAGAAACACCTGCCGGCCCCCGGCGACCTGAGGCCGCGGCCCGCCGGCATGGCGCGGCAGGATGTCGTCGTGGCTCGGGCCGCCGAACCAGAGCACCCCCAGCGGCAGGCGGACGCGGTCGTCCGCCGCTAGCAGCGTGTTGGCGGGGCACTGAAGCTGGTGCGTCCATTGCCCCGCACCGGTCAACGGCCCATCGCGCCACGCCTCGATCCGCCCGTCGTGCACCTGCACCGACACCCGATCCACAACCGCCTTCCGCGCCGCCGACGCCAACGGCGCCGACGCCCCGCCGAGATACGCCCGGCCGCCGTAGGGCCGCAGCCAGCCCAGCAGGCGCGCCATCGCCTCGGACTCGGCGACCAGCTCCGCCGCCGTCGCATCCTCGCTGACCACCAGGCTGAACAGGTACGGCTGAACCGTAAAGCTCGCCGGCTCGGCGCGCATGACCACCGCCCGCTCGCCATGGACCCCCGCCTCGACCAGTTCCCGACGCAACGCGCCGACGCGCTCGGCATCCGCCTCGACGATGAGCACGTGCATGTCGCTCAGCGCCACGAGCTCCCGCGCCAGGTCGCCCGAGCCGGCGCCGAGCACCAGCGCGTAGCCGCCCGACTCGCCGAGATCCTCCAGCAGCGCCCCGGCCACCCGCGCCCATTCATCCGCGCCGCGCGCCAGCGCCCCGGGCTGATGCTCATGCACCCGCGCCCGCCGCGGCTCGGCGCCGAAGCAGTAGATGCGGCCGGTGTCCGTGCTCACGAACAGCCGACCGCGCGCCGCCGCCTTGTACACCACTTCCCCGTCGAGCTGCCCGGCGACCTGCTCGACATACCGAGCGATGCGGTCGTTGCGCTTCCTGCCCTTGCCCTGGGCGTGCACGGCGTAGTTGCCGCCGCCCTTGTGCGCCTCGCGCGGGTCCAGGCGCACGACGCGCCCGTCGTGGCGGTCAAAAAACCCCGGCGGCGCCCGGCCCCCGGCGACGACCAGCGTGTCATCACCGACGGCGATGTAGCCCTGCGGCGCCAGCCCGCCGTAGCCGTACGCCCCGCCGTGCGGCAGCGGCACGTAGTCGGAGCTGGTCGTGTCGTTGACCCAGATCGGCTCGCCGGTCTCCGCATCCAGCGCATGGATGAACACGCCGTGCAACGGCCAGATACCCGCGGCGAAGTAGACGACGCCGTCCTCGACGGTCGCGGCCCCGCGTGCCGGCCAGAGGTTGATCAGCCGCTCGTTGCCCAGCAGCCGATGCTCGGAAGGGCCGCCGCGGAACCGCCACACCAGCTCGCCACTGGCGGCGTCGACACAGTACAGGTGCCCGTCGTCGCTGACGAAGTAGACGCGCCCGCCCCAGGCCGTGGGTGCAAGGCGCACGGGCCCGTCGGCAAAGAAGCGCCAGAGCTCGCCGCCGCCGTCCAGGTCGTAGGCCGTGACGCTGTCGGTGACGTTGGAGGCGATGAACAGCCGCTCGCCTTGGACGATGGGCACGTAGCCGACGTCGAACTCCAGCTTGCCGCCGTCGTCCCACTGGTGACGCCAGGCCCGGCGGGGCTCAGGCAACTGCCGCACCCAGTGCAGGTGAAGCTCCTCAGCCAACTCGTGGCCCGTCGCGGCGCTGCGCGACGTGTCGAATCGCCACGTCGGCCAATCCGGCTCAGCCAGGCGCACACGACGCGTGGCCACCGGCGTCTGCTCACGAGCGTCGTCGGCGACCACGTGATACCAGCCCAGATGCTCCGGCGCCACCGCGTCGATGCGCAGGCGATCGGCCGTCGCCCCTTCGATCGCCCGGCCATCGAAGTACCACTGGTAGCTGACCCGCCCCCGCGCGTCGCGCAGCGCCACCGGGCCCAGCGTCACCGGCTCGCCCATCACCGCGTCGCGCGGCCGCAGATCCTGCTCGTACATGCGCACCGCGCGCCACCGTGGCGGCCGGCTGAACACCGCCTCGCGGTCGCCCGCCAGGTCGCGCGCCACCGCCCCCTGCCCCTCGGTCAAGGGCAGGTAGACCAGCAACCCTGCCTCCTCACCACTGAGCACGCGGTCATGATGCTCGGCAATCTGCCCTGGCGAGCGCACATGGTCCCACACCCGCACGTCCTGGATCAGCCCGGAAAAGGTCCGCTCGCCTGCCGCCGAGTCCCCGATCCGCAGCGGCGCGTCGTCCGCCACGGGCAGTTCGTCGGCCTCGAATTCGATCAAAAGCTCTCCGTCGAGATAGAACCGCCACGCCCCCTCGCCGAAGCTCACCGCCACGTGGTGCCAGCGGCCCGGCTCAATGGCCGCGGCCCGCGTCGAGCGCCCGGTGCGACCGACCGCCAGGCGTAAGTACCTGTCGTTGTCGAGCATGAACGACCAACCCCCGTCGTCGGCGTGCGTGCCCGAGGTGCAGGCGATCCGCGGCCAGCCGTGGTCGGTGCGGTCGGCGACCTGGATCCACGCCTCGATCGTGCCGCCGTGGTCCAACGCCAGCGGCGCAGCGTGGGGCAGTTCCAGGTAGACCTCCTGGCCATCGAACACCGGCACGCTCGTCGCGCGCTCGGTCAACGGACTCACGGAGCCGTAGCCGACCGCAGCCAGCGTGAGCAGGACGATGACGGCGATGCCGCCGCTCCACCTGTGGCCGCGGGGCGAGAGGGGGAAAAAACGCATGAGATGGGGCGATTCGCTGGCGTTCACAGGGTGTTCCGAGAGGGGGGCCGATGAGTACAGGATAATTAGACCTTATGTTAGCACAAAGGCTCCGCCGGCTCACGTCGCTCCGGTCCGTGGCCACAAGTTTGTTGAGGGTAATTGCGGGGCCGGGGCCGGCCCGCGACGATGGGCCATCGCACGCCCAAAAAGGTCACTTCGCCTCACCCGACCGCCGACGTCGCTCGCTTGCCAGGGAAGGCGCGGCCCGAGGTCCGCACATGCTCAGTAGCTGTGCTCGTCAAGCCGCACCTTGCCGCGGAAGGTCCAGTAGATGACCACGGTGTAGCCAATGACGAACGGCATGCCCAGGCCGGCGATGATCAGCATGATCGTCAGCGTCGTGGGTGAACTGGCGGCGTTGTAGATGGTCAGACTGTGCTCGGGTCGCGGCGCGCTGGCGACAATGTTGGGGAACATCGCGGCGGCGAGCAGACACACGAACACGAGGATCGCCACGCTGCTGGAGGCGAAGGCCTGGCCCATTCGCCCGCGGTGCAGGCAGCGCGGAATGTTGGCGATCGCCAGCACGCTCAGGACGACGACCAGGACGCCCCACGGGTGATCGTGAAAGTTCGCGGTGGCCTGCGGCAGCATCATGAGGGTGAAGATGGTCGTCAGCAGGTAGAGCGTGAGGAACACGCCGAAGCAGTGCCAGGCCCAACGCCGCACCCGGCGTCGGTAGGCGCCCTCGGTCTTGAGGCAGAGGTAGATCGCCCCGTGCATCATGACCAGGGCGACGGTGAACAGACCGACGAGCAGGGCGTAGGGCGTCATCAGGTCGACCGTGGAGCCGATGAACTCACCGCGCTCGTCCAGTGGCATGCCGAGCATGATGTTGGCGCCGGCGACACCGATGAGCAGCGGGATGAGCAGGCTTGCGCCGAAGAATGACCAGTCGCAGATGCTGCGCCATAACAGGTGCTGGATCTTGGAGCGGAACTCGATGCTCACGGCGCGGAAGATCAGCGCCAGCAGCAGGAGCATGAACGCGTTGTAGAAGCCGGAGAACACGGTGGCGTAGGCCTCGGGAAACGCAGCGAACAGCGCTCCGATGAAGGTCACGAGCCAGACTTCGTTGCCGTCCCACAGCGGGCCGATGCTGTTGAGGCTGACGCGGCGCTCGTCATCCGTGCGCGCCAGCGGGTGCAGCACGCCCACGCCCAGGTCGAACCCGTCGAGGACCATATACCCCGCGATGAGCACGCCAAGGAGCACAAACCAGATCAGGTTGAGATCCAACTCCATCGGTGAACATTCCTCGCCAGTTGGTTCACGGCTCGGTCGGGTCGCCGCCGCGCTCGTTGCGGCGGCGCAGGAAGCTGAACAGGTCGCGCCAGCCCAGGTAGCGTGTCGGCCGGGTGATCGGCTCGGGGCCGGCCTGGATCTTGTAATTGAGCACGTACAGCCAGACGCCGCCAAGCAGCAGGTAGATCGCGCCGAAGGTCACAAGCGAGCCCAGCACTTGCCCCGCGCTCACCGCCGGGCTGACCGCGTTGGCGGTGCGCAGGCCCTGGCCCTCGTCGTAGACGAAGACCCCTTCGTCGCCGACGGCGAGCGTGCCGTCGTCGTTCCATTGCACCGGTGATTGGACGACCCACGGCTGGCGGCCGACCTCCGCGGCAACCCAGCCGGCATGATTGGCGAAGATGGCCGGCAGGATCGCCAGCACGAAGATCCATAACAACCAGCGACGCTCGTAGAGCACGCCGCGCCAGCGCAGCCACGACGCCAGCAGCGTCAGCGCGATCAGGCCCATGCCCACCGCCACCATCAGCCGGTAGCTGAAGTAGGGCACGAGCACCGGCGGCTGATCCTCCAGACGGAACTGATCCAGTCCGACGACCGGCTCGGCAAAGCTCTCATGCACCAGGAAGCTCAGCCCGCCAGGCATCGCCAGGTTGAAGCGCATCTGCTGCCCGGCCTGATCCGGCCAGCCCAGCAGGCTCAAATCCGCCGCGCCCGTGTCGAAGTGTCCCTCGAAGGCCGCGAGCTTGGCGGGCTGGTACTGGTAGACGGTCTTGGCCTGGAAGTGACCCGAGAGCAGCGCGGCGAGAGAGGCGACGGTGGCGAGCATCAGCGCGCCGGTGAAGGAACGCTGGGCGAACTCGACGTGTTTGCCGCGCAGCAGGTACCAGGCCGAGATGCTCAGGACGAAAAATGCACCGACGATGAAGCAGCCGATCCAGACGTGGACGATGCGATGGCCGAACGAGGGGTTGAAGACCAGGGCCCAGAAGTCGACGATCTCGGCACGCATCTGCGTCACGCCGTCGATGACCCACGGTTCCCCGTCGCGGAGGATGGGCACGATGTGGCTGCCGGCGGGCGTGTGCTGCCAACTGTTGGCCACGACGATCCAGATGGAAGAGAAGATCGACCCCAGCGCGACCATGATGGTGGCGATAAAGTGGAAGCGCGGCGAGACGCGGTCCCAGCCGAACACGAGCACCGCCAGGAAAACTGATTCGAGGAAGAAGGCGAAGATGCCCTCCGCGGCGAGCGCGGAGCCGAACACGTCGCCGACGAAGCGCGAATAGGTCGCCCAGTTCGTGCCGAACTGGAACTCCATCACGATCCCCGAGGCCACGCCCAGCGCGAAGTTCACGGCGAAGATCTTGACCCAGAACTTGGCGGCGACCTCGTAGATCTCCTCCTTGGTCCAGAGATACATGCCCTCGAGGTAGACCAGCACGACGCCCATGCCGATCGTCAGCGGCGGGAAGATGTAATGGAACATGATCGTCAGCGCGAACTGAAGTCGGCTGAGCAGGATGACGTCAAACTCCATGACGCTGGCTCCGGACGAATTCCCACAACAGAAGGCTAGAATATCCTTTGATTGCGGGGCATGCCAGTCTCCGCCCGCCCAAGGCCCCCGTACCACCACGACGTGGAGACGCAACAACCGACGCCACCAATCGCTCACCCGGTCGCTCGCCCGGTCGTCGACGCCCAGGCCCGCGCCCCTTACCGATAGATGCCTTCGCGATAGGCCGTGTCATACATCGCCAGGATGTTCGCCAGCGGGGCGTCCGGCTGGATGTAGGTGTGCCCGGGGCCGAGGATGAATCCGCCGCCTTCGCCCAGGACGCGCATGTTCCTTCGCACCTCGTCGCGCACGGTGTCGGGGGTGCCCTCGCACAGGATCTTTTGCAGGTCGATGCTGCCGTAGAACGCAAGCCTGTCGCCGAAATCGCGCTTGAGCGGCTCCACCTGCATCCCCGCCGCCCGCGTCTGGATCGGCTCGAGGATGTCCACGCCGGCGTCAATCAGCATCGGCAACAGCGGCCGCACCGAGCCGCAGCAGTGGAACAGGAACTTGCACCCGTGCTCATGCACGATGTCCGCGATCTCCCGGATGTAGGGCAGGAAGAACGAGGCGAACGTCGCCGGCGGCATCATCGGCGCATCCTGCATGCAGAAGTCGTCGGCCATGTAGAAGATGTCCAGCGCGTCGCCCGCTTGGCGCATCAGCTCCTTGACCTGGTGCACGATCCATGGGCGGATCCGCTCGATGACCGCCGTGGCGCGTTCGGGCTCGGCGAGCAGGTCCATCAGCAGATCGTCCATGCCGCGCACGAACGAGGCGATGAAGAACACGCCGAGCCCGCACGAGCCGACAATCGCCCGCTCCGGCTGCGCGGCCGCGCGGGTGCGCACCACCTGGAAGCCGTAGATGTCCCGTGGCGGCCAGGGATGACGGGCGATCTGCTCGACCGTCACCTCGCCGCGCAGCGGGCTGCGGACCGGATCGGTGTAGCTGCCCTGGCCGTAGAACACGCGCTGCCAATGCACGCCCCAGGCATCCTGGAACAGATCGTCATCAAGCTGACGCCGCAGCTTCCGCTTCGCCTCGGGCGCCACGAACCACGTATCCACGTGCAACGCGTCCCACAACTGCTCCTTGGTCGTGACGCCGAAGTGCTTGCTCAGCGCCTCCTTGACGGTCGGCTCGGCGTCGAAGGTGATCGGCACCCGGTCCGGCTGGCGACGATCGACCGCGGTCAGCACGCGCTCTTTTGAGTTCATGACATCCTCGTGGATCCATGCAGCCATCTCCGCTGCGCCAGGC
>SKPT01000575.1 GCA_007119405.1 Phycisphaeraceae bacterium | reverse complement strand
TGGCGCCGGTGCAGTTCGAGCTTCAGAAGAAGCTGCTCGCCTCGCCGCACGCCGACGCGCTCACCGGCGAGCGCTACGCCATGCTCAAGCGCGACTGGCACGCCGAGGTCGAGATCTTCCGCGAGCAGAACGTGCCGCTGTTCACCGAGCTGACGAAGCTGGCCAGCGGCTACGACAAGATCGTCGGGGCGATGGAGGTCGAGCACGCCGGCCGGCGCCACACGCTTCAGCAGATCGCCCGCTTCCAGGAGGAGCCGGACCGCGACCTGCGCGAGAAGACGTGGCAGCTTGCGACGGAGCGTCGGCTCGAGGACCGGGCGCGCATCGACGAGCTGTTCGACAAGATGCTCGCGCTGCGGGCGCAGGTGGCGGCGAACGCGGACCTGCCGGACTACCGGGCGTATGCATTCAAGAGCCGGCAGCGGTTCGACTACACGCCCGAGGACTGCCTGGCGTTCGCCGAGGCGATCGAGCAGGTGTGCGTGCCGCTGCTGGGCGAGCTGGACGAGCGGCGGCGGCGGCGGCTGGGCGTCGAGAAGCTCCGGCCGTGGGACACGACGGTCGACCCCGACGCCACGGAGCCGCTGTCGCCTTTCGATGCCGACGACACGGCGGCGATGGTGCGCGGCGTGGGCGAGATGCTCACGCGCATCGACCCGGAGCTGGGCGCGACGTTCGCCCGGCTGCGCGACAAGCGCAACCTGGACCTGGCGAGCCGGCGCGGCAAGCGGGCGGGCGGGTTCCAGGCGGCGCTGCAGGAGTCGGGGGAGCCGTTCATCTTCATGAACGCCGCCGGGGTGCAGCGCGACGTCGAGACGCTGCTGCACGAGGCGGGTCACGCGTTTCACTTTCTCTGGGCGCATCAGCATGAGCCGCTGACGTTCCTGCGCCACGCGCCGACCGAGTTCTGCGAGGTGGCGTCGATGTCGATGGAGCTGATGTCGCTGGACCACCTGGACGTGTTCTATGACGACGAGGCGAAGCTGGTGCGCGCCAAGCGCAGGCTGCTGGAGGGGATCGTGCGGGTTTTCCCGTGGATCGCGACGATCGACAGCTTCCAGCACTGGCTGTACACGCAGCCGAGCCCGCCCGACGCCGCGGCGCGGACGGAGCACTGGCAGAGCCTGATGGATCGCTTCTCATCCAGCGCGGTGGATTGGCGCGGGCTGGGCACGGCGCGCGAGAGCCTCTGGCAGCGGCAACTGCACCTGTTCCATCACCCGTTCTACTACGTGGAGTACGGCATCGCGCAGCTCGGGGCGTTGCAGCTCTGGGCGCGGTACCGGCGGGAGCCGGCCGCGGCGCTGCGGGACTACCGGGCGGCGCTGAGCCTGGGCGGGACGCGGCCGCTGCCGGCGCTGTTCGAGGCGGCGGGGCTGCGCTTCGACTTCACGCGCGCGACGCTCGAGCCGGCGATCGAGCAGCTTGCCGAGGAGCTGGGGCGGTTGTAGGCGAGATCCCGCCCTTCGCTCGCGGACTCGCTCAGAGCGGGCGTTAACGGCTGGAACCCCTGCCGCGGGTGTGCGCCACCTTGTTGACGTGCCCCCCCTACCGCCGGGCCACCGTGCCCGCGAGCACGCGCAGGCTCACGGGCAGGTTGAAGTGCACGTCCTCCTCGACGGTGGTGGCCTCCTCGAGCTCGCCGCCGTGGGTGTCGATGAGCTCCTGGACGATCTCCTGGACCAGGTGCTCGGGGGCGGAGGCGCCGGCGGTGACGAGCACGGAGGCGACGCCGTCGAACCACGCCTGCTTCATCTCGGTCTTGTCGTCGACGAGGTAGGCCCGGGTGCCCGAGGTCTCGCTGATCTCGGTCAGGCGAACGGAGTTGGAGCTGTTCTTGGAGCCGACGACGAGCACGAGGTCGACCTCGGCCGCCTTGGCGCGGACGGCGTGCTGGCGGTTGGTGGTGGCGTAGCAGATGTCGTCGCTGGGCGGCTCCTTGACGTGGGGGAAGCGCTGGCGGATGGCCTGGATGATGCGGTTGGCGTCGTCCATCGACAGCGTCGTCTGGGTCAGGTAGACCAGCCGCGTGCCGTCGGGAAAGTCGAGCCGGTTCACGTCCTCGGGCGACTCGACGATGTGGATGACGTCCGGCGCCTCGCCGACGGTGCCCACGACCTCGTCGTGCCCGGCATGGCCGACGAGCAGGATCTGGTAGCCCTGGCGGGCGTAGCGGACGGCTTCCATGTGCACCTTGGTCACCAGCGGACAGGTCGCGTCGATCATCGTGCAGCCGCGCTCCTTGGCGCGCTGCCGCACGGCCGGGCTGACGCCGTGGGCGCTGAAGATGACCGTGCCGCCTTCGGGCACCTCGTCGACACTGTCGACGAAGATGACCCCCTGCTGCTCGAAGCCCTGCACCACGTGTCGGTTATGGACGATCTCGTGGTAGACGTACAGGGGGCTGCCGACGATCTTCAGGGCCTCCTCGACGGTCTGGATGGCCATGTTGACGCCGGCACAGAAGCCGCGCGGATTGGCGAGAACAATTCGCATGGTGGGCCATGGTAGCGGCGTGCGGGCGTGGGGGAAAGGGGGGGGGGGGGTGGTTCGGATTTCGAATTTCGGATTGCGGATGTCGGATTTCGGAGTTGAGGAGTGGACCTCAGATTTGTAGCCGACGAGCGACGCGGTAAGGTGGCTGCCCCGAGCGTCGTACGTCATCCCCGCTACCTTTTCAGGTGCACCCGACTTGAGCACCTCGCCACATCCGAAATTCGAAATCCGAAATACGGCCTGCCGCCTAGATCGAATAGCCCCAGCCTTCGGTCTCGTCCTCGTCGCCGAGCTCCTGGTTGAGGTCGATGCTGGTGCCCACGAGCTCGCGGGCGCGGTGCAGGGCGCGTTTGGCGCTGGTGAAGACGCCGAAGGTGGCCTCGAAGACGTTCTTCTCGCCGATGCGCTCGACCAGGCCGAAGCGGCGCATCTGCTCCATGAGCTCCGGCCGCAGACCGCAGAGAAGCACGTGGCCGCCCTTGGCCTGCATCTGGTCGACGAAGCGCTCCAGCACCCCGAGAACGGTGGAGTCGGCCGAGTGGGTGCGCTTCAGGCGCAGGATGACGACGCGCGTCTGGCCGCGGGCGATGTCGGCGAGCTGGCGTTCCAGCTCGTCGGCGACGCCGAAGAACAGGTCACCCTCGATCTGCAGGAACATGACCTTGCGCTGCCCGGCGCGGTCGTGGATGGGTCGTTCGACGAACGGGCCCTCGGGTGAGCGGACCATCTCGGCCATGTGAAGCTGGCTAGCGCGGCGCAAGTAGAGGGCGATGTTGAGGAAGATGCCGACGAACACGGCGTAGGCCAGCGGGACGGTGAGGGTGGCGGCGAAGGTGGCGAAGCAGACGACGGCGTCGGCCAGGCTGGAGCGGTAGACGCGGCGGAAGTAGGCGAAGTCGATGAGCTGGTAGGCGATGACGAAGAGGATGGCGGCGATGACCGCCAGCGGCACGTAGCGCGCCGCCGGGGCCAGCAGCAGGAAGACCGCCAGGGCGACGAGGGCGTTGTAGATGCCCGCGAAGCCGGTGCGGGCCCCGGCGAAGAGGTTGAGGCCGCTGCGGCCGAAGCTCGCCGAGCCGGGCATGGCGCTGAAGAAGCTGGTGGTGATGTGGGTGATGCCCTGGGCGACGAGGTCCTGGTTGGCGTTGACCCGGCCGCCGGTGCGCGTGGCCATGGCCTTGCTCAGGGAGTAGACCTCGATCAGCCCCAGCAGGGCCAGGGCGACGGCGCCGGCCAGCAGCGGCTCGAGGTGCTCGAGGGAGAAGCTGGGCACGGCCGGGGCGGGCAGGGCCTGGGGCAGCGGACCGATCAGCGGCAGGTTCTCCGGCGTGTAGCCGAGCAGGTAGACCGCGAGGCCGCCCAGGCCCACGGCGATGAGCGGGCCGGGCACGAGGATGGAGATGCGGCGGGCGATGAGCACGATCGCCAGGGCGCCGGCGCCGATGGCGATGGCCGCCGGCTCGATGCGATCGACCTGGGCGACGATGGCCTGGATGGTGCCCGCCAGGCCGGGCAGCGTCGCGGCGGCGCGGTCGAGCGTGAAGCCCAGGAACGCGGGCACCTGGCTGGCGGCGATGAGCACGCCGGCGCCGGCGGTGAAACCGACGATCACGCTCTGGCTGACGTACTGCACGAGTCGGCCGAGCTGCGCCAGGCCCATGACGAGCTGGATGAGGCCCTTGAGCAGCGTCAGGGCGACGACGAGGCTGAGCCAGGTGGCGGCGTCGCCGGGCTCGACGAGGCGGGTGACGATGGAGGCGACGAGCAGGCTCTGCGTGTTGATCGGGCCCAGCGCCACGCCCGGCTGGGACATGAGCAGCGAGCCGACCAGGGCGTGGAAGATGAGGGTGTAGAGGCCGTAGACCGGCTCGACGCCGGCGATGATGGCGTAGGCCATCGACTGGGGGATGGCGATGACGGCGACAGTGACGCCGGCGAGCAGGTCGCCGCGTGCCGTGGTCAGGTCGTAGGAGCGAACGGTCTGCCCGACGCGGCGCAGCGGGGTGGTGAAAGGCTCGACGAGCGTCTGCGACAGCGGGGGCATGGGCCCTCAGCGTAGCGAATCGGTCGCGGGGGTTCGGCTGTAGGGTGGGTAGAGCGAAGCAAAACCCGCCGCGAACGCCGTCGATCCTCGACCAACGCGGTGGGTTTCGCCTCGCTCTACCCACCCTACATGGGAAGCACACCCGGACGCCCGCGCGCGTCACGACGGCCAGAGGCGCTGGCCGAGGTTGTCCATGTGGTGGTCCAGGAGCCGGCGGAGGATCTCAAGCTCGGCGTCGCGCAGCTCGTCGCGGCGGTGGCGGGCGGCGAGCATCCGCGTCAGGCCGGGCAGTTGCATGTCGATGGCGCGGGCCTGGCGCAGGCGGCGGTCGACGCGGCGCTGGTTCTCGGCGTTGCGGAAGTCGCCGCGGGCGAAGGCGCGCTCCATCTGCTCGCCGGCCAGCAGCAGGCCGGGCACCGATTCGAGCATGTTGTCGCGGACCTGGTCGCGTGTGGCGGCGTCGGTGTCGTAATTCTGCTGCTCGAGGTAGTCGTTGAGGATGTTGTCGAACGCGGCCGCGAGCACCTCGCTGCGCTCACGGAAGGCGGCGCGCTCCATCTCCGCCCACCGGTCAATCTCGCGCTGCTCGGGGCTGCGGCAGGCGGGGATGGTGACGAGGGCGGCGAGGAGCAGGCAAAGGACGGTGGTGACACTCGTTTTCATGGGCAGGCCTCCGCGGGTCATTCGTCGGTGGGCGGGTTGTTGCGGGGGCGCGGCTGGCCGGGATCCTCGCCGATGTCTTCGATGTCGGCCAGGTCGCGCAGGCGGCCGGCGGCCCTCTTGTTCTGGATGAACTGCTCGCGTCCAATGTAGGCGACCGGCACGCCGGCGTACTCGCCAGGCTCGCGATTGGCGTAGACCTCGTCCCAGCTTACACCGTCGATCGAGGTGAGAATCTCGACCTGTGTCGGAGGCCGGCCAAGGCGGAGCAGGGTGCGCGGGTTGGTGAGCTTCTCGGCGCTGATCTCGGGGCCGGAAAACCCGAACGCGGCAAGGGCTTGGACGACGCGTTGGGCGTTGTCGGGGGTCATCTCGATGAGCAGATCGAGGTCTTTGGTGTAGCGGGGCCAGCCGTGGTGGGCGATGGCGTAGCCGCCGACGATCACGTACCTAGCGCCGCGGTCGTTCAATGACCTGAGCAACTCTTGGAAGTCGCGGTAGTGGTGAGCCATGCCATTGCTCGCGAAGCTCATCGACGGCGGCGACGCGTTCGGCGGACGGGCGGCTGCGCCAGTACGCCCGCGTCTCGTCGTCGGGCGTGCGATCGCCCAGCTTGAACCGGCGTACAACCTTTTCAATCACGGCAGGCTCCGGCAATCCCGCCCTTCACTCGCGGACTCGCTCAGGACGGGCGTTAACCCTGTCGGGGTGGGCGTCACCCCGCCCCCAACACCGCCAGGCTGACGTACTGCTCCTTGCTGACGCGGGCCTCGAACTCGTCCCAGAACTTGTTGACGATGGTGCGCACCGCCCAGTTCGCCCCGTCCGCCAGGCCGCAGATCGTCGTCCCGGGCATCGCCCCCATCGAGCCGGAGAGCTCCAGCAGCAGGTCCAGGTCCTTGGTGGTGCCGTCGCCGGCCTCGATGCGCTGAAGGATCTGGTACATCCAGCCGGTGCCCTCGCGGCAGGGCGTGCATTGGCCGCACGACTCCAGGGCGAAGAAGCGGGCGCAGTTGCGCGCCACGGCCACGATATCGGTGTCCTCGTCCATGACGATGACGCCGGCGGTGCCCAGGCCCAGGCAGTTGTATTTCTTGCCGACGTCGAAGTCCAGCTCGGCGTCGTATTCGTCGGGCCCGAGGATGCCCATCGACGTGCCGCCGGGGATCGCGGCCTTGAACTTCCTGCCGCCGCGCATGCCCTGGCAGTGCTCCTCGATGAGGGTGGAGAGCTTGATGCCCAGCTCGTCCTCGTAGACGTCGGGGCGGTTGACGTGGCCGGAGACGCCGTAGAGCTTGGGCCCGAAGCTGGCGGGGACGTTGGGCGGGGCGCCTTCGGGGCGCGGTGTGCCCATGGCCTGCCACCACTCGGGGCCGTGCTCGATGATGGGCACGACGCAGGCGAGGGTCTCGACGTTGTTGATGACGGTGGGGCGGTTGAAGGCGCCCGCGACGGCGGGGAAGGGCGGCTTGATGCGGGGCCAGCCGCGCTTGCCCTCGAGCGACTCGAGCAGGCCGGTCTCCTCGCCGCAGATGTAGGCCCCCGCCCCGCGATGGAGGTAGAGGTTGGGGTCGCGGCCGTTGACCTGGCCCAGCCGCGACCCGGGGCCGAAGATCTTGTTGTCGTACGCCTCCTTGATGGCGTTCTCGAAGACGTCGCGCTGGTGGTGGTATTCGCCGCGGATGTAGAAGTAGGCGGTGTCGAGCTGGCAGGCGAGCATGGTGATCGCGATGCCCTCGATGACCAGGTGCGGGTCGAAGTCGATGAGCAGGCG
>SKPT01000092.1 GCA_007119405.1 Phycisphaeraceae bacterium | reverse complement strand
GGCTCGTGGCTGACCTTCGGCGTCTCCGTCGACGACGAGGCGACCGAGGCGTGCATGACCGCCGCCTACGACGCGGGCGTGAACTTCTTCGACGGCGCCGAGGCCTACGGCGCCGGCAAGGCCGAGCTGGCGATGGGACGGGTCTTCAGGAAGACCGGCTGGCGCCGTGACACGTTCATCGTCTCGAGCAAGGTGATCCAGGTGGGCGATCGGCCCACGCAGCGCGGCCTGTCACGCAAGCATCTCGTCGAGGCGTGCGACGCGGCGCTGCAACGCATGGGCCTGGAGTACCTCGACCTGTTCTTCTGCCATCGGCCGGACCGGACGACGCCGCTGGACGAGATCGTGCACACGATGAACGAGTTGATCGGCCGCGGCAAGATCTTCTACTGGGGCACGAGCGAGTTCTCCGCCACCGACCTGCACGAGATGTATGCCATCGCCGAGCGCGACCACCTCGTCGGCCCGAGCATGGAGCAGACGGTGCACTCGATGCTCGCGCGCAAGCGCGTCGAGGGGGAGCTGCGCGGCCTGATCGAGCGGCGCGGCCTGGGCACGACGATCTACTCGCCCCTGGCCCAGGGCGTGCTCACCGGCAAGTACAACGACGGCGTTCCCGAGGACAGCCGCATGGCCCGCCGGGCCGGGCAGGCCGGGCTCACCGACGAGCGCCTGCCGACCGTGCGCCAGCTCACCGCCATCGCCCGCGAGCTCGGCATGAGCATGGCCCAGCTCGCGCTGGCCTGGTGCCTGAAGAACCCGCACGTGAGCACGGCGATCGTCGGCGCGACCCGGCCCGAGCAGATCCACGACAACGCCGCCGCCGCCGACCAGGCCGAGAAGCTCACCGACGACGTGATGCAGCGCATCGACGAGCTGCTGGACAATCGGCCGACGTGAGCCCGGCGTCACGTCGTCGGCTGCTCGACCTGCAACCGCGCCCCGACCTGCGGATCGTACGGATAAGCCTCGAGGATCTCGTCGGTCAACTGGACTCCGAGGCCCGGGTGCTCCGGAAGCACCAGTCGGCCGTCGTCCATCTGAAGCGGGCTGAGCAGAAGCTCGGTGCGCAGGGGGTTCAACATCTGCGAGTGCTCGGCGTAGATGGCGTTGGGGATGCAGGCGATGGCGTGCAGGTTGGCCATCAGCCCCGGCGCCGCGCCCCAGGTGTGCGGGGCCAGCGGCCGACCGTGCAGCGCCGCGGCCTGCGCGATCCTGAGCATCTCCAGCATGCCGCCGGTGAACACGGCGTCGGGCTGGAGGATGTCCAGGGCCTGGTGATCCAGGATCGGGACGAACTCGCCGAGGGTCTTGGTGTTCTCGCCGCCGGCGATGGGGATGGACGTGGCCTGCCTGAGCGCCTGGTGGCCGGCGATGTCCTCGGGATGCAGCGGCTCTTCGAGCCAGTAGGGCGCCAGGGGCTCGAGCGCGCGGGCCAGGCGTTGGGCCGCGATCGTGTCCATGGGCTGGCGGACGTAGCCCTGCCCGGCGTCGAGCATCAGCGCCACCTCCGGGCCGACCACCTCCCGCGCGGCGGTGACCATCTCCACGTCCTGGGCCAGCCCGTGGCCGATGCGCATCTTGACGGCCCGGAAACCCTGGGCCACGTATTCGCGCAGCTCCTCTTGCAGGCCCTGCGGCGTCGAGCTCATGCCGCCGCTGGCGTAGACCGGGAGGCGGTCGCGCACCGCGCCGCCCAGCAGCGCGCTGACGGGCACGTTCAACGTCTTGCCCAGGGCGTCGAAAAGGGCCGACTCGATCCCCGCGATCACGCCCACCGCGATGCCCCGCCTGCCCCAGCCCGGGGCGCTGCGGAACAGGGCATCGACCACCCGGCGCACGTGCAGCAGCGGCTGACCGATCACCAGCGGCTTGAGCTTCTCCGCGACCGCCGGGACCACCTCGTGAGCGGGAAGCCCGTCGCCGATCTCGCCGACGCCTTCCACACCATCGTCGGTCCTGAGCCGGATGAACGCGGCGCTCCACCCGGAGAAGTGGCCGCCGGCGAACTGCCAGGCATCCTCGGCGCGGTATCGGTAGCTCAGGCGCACACACTCCATGCTGGCGATGCGCATGACGCAGCTCCTTGTCAGCCGTCGGCCCGGGGGCGAGGCGGCATGGGCTACAGGCTCACGACCGCGCCGCGGGCCAGCGAGGCTTTGACCGCCTCCAGCATCCGCGTGGCCTCGGCGGCGTCGGCCATCGTCGACAGCGGCTCGGCGCCGTCGCGGAGGCAGCGTGTCACGAGCCAGTGCACCTCGCGCTGGAACATCTCATCGTACATCGGGTAGTGCCAGGGCGGGCGACCGTCGCGCACCGCGCTGACCGCGTCGCGGCGCGAGAAGTGCAGGCCGCCATCGGCCGCCCAGAGCTTGACCTTGAACGTCCACGGGTCGCTGGTCTCGTCCTCGGCGGCCCAGGAGAGGAAGATGTGGCCCAGCACGCCGCCGGCAAAGGCCAGGTTGATCATCACCTGCTCGTCGCCGGTGGGGATGTCCCGGCCGCGGAAGCAGCCGGCGAAGGCCTGGACCTGCACGGGCGGGCCCAGCAGCGCGTGGGCCAGGTCCAGGTGATGCGTCAGCACCTCCTGCACCGGGCCGTTGTACTTCCGGGCCAGCTCCTGGGGCATGTGGTAGATCTCGCTGATGAACAGCGCCCGGGGCGGCCCGACCTCGCCCTGGCGCGTCAGGCGAACCAGCCGCTCCAGCTCCGGCAGGTAGCGGTAGCTGTGCCCGGGCATGCACACCACGCCCGCCCGCTCGGCCAGGGCCGCGAGCTCGAGCACCTCGTCGCGCGTCGTGGCCACCGGCTTCTCCACCAGCACGTGCTTGCCCCGGGCGAGCGCTTCGCGGGTCAGGGCGAAATGCGTCGGCAGGGGGGTGAGCACGAACACCACGTCCACGTCGTCGGCGGCCATCAACTCTTCCGCACACCCATAAAGCCGCGCTCCCCACCGCTCGGCCATCTGCCTGGCCCGTTCCTCGTCGATGTCGCACACCGCCACCAGCTCGGCCTCGGGCAGCGGCTCGAGGGCGGCGAACTGGCTGTGCGCCACACGCCCGCAGCCGACGAAGCCGACACCCACCCTCGCTCCCATGCGCTCACCTTTCCCTTGTCACGTTGCTTTATTGACCATTGAATGGTTGACTATACCCAGACGGGACGTATTCAGGGTGCCACGGCTTGACCGCGAAGCGGCAAGCCGTGCGATCGTGGGCAAGTGCACGGCTTGCCCTTCGGGACAAGCCGTGCCACCCCACGACTTGGGGTTAGTGTAACCATTCAAAGATCACCAAAGCCGCTGCCCGGGTCAGCCGGAAGCGGCGGGCGGCGGCTTCACGGCGTCGCCGCCTCGACGTCCGTCTCGACCGTCTCCGGCGGCTGCACCCGTCGCGCCGCGGGCACCGGGTGCTCGAGCATGCGATGGATGTAGGGCAGCAGCGTGTCCAGGTGGGCCTCGTGTCCGCCGATATGGGTGTTGAACTGCGCCCGCTCGCCGATGCCCAGCAGGTCGTAGACGCGGCGGATCTTGGCGTACTCGTGGCCGGCGTCCTCGGTGACCACGGCCGTGTCGTGGTAGCCGTTCTCCACGACGAACCCGCGCGGGGCGATCATCAGCCCCAGCTCCGCGCGGCCGAACGTCGTGCCCAGCCCGAACTTGAAGGGCCCGATCCGCTCGTGATACAGCGACGAGCCCTGGCGTTCGTGGTCGAGGCCGGCCTGGGGCCATCGGCTGAACGACGCCGAGCTGACCGCGAACTTGAACTCGGGAATCAGCGGGGGCAGGTACATCGCCGCGCGCCCGCCATAGCTCAGCCCGTAGTAGCCGATGCGCTTCTCATCCACGACGTCCAGGGACTTGAGCCAGCGCAGCGCCTGCTGGTACTGCGGGACACCGAATGAGAACATGGTCGCCCCGACGGGGATGCCATTCTTCTCGTCCATGTTGAAGGGCAGGTGGGCGGCGAAGACGACGAAGCCGCGCTGGCACAGGCGCGACATCAGATCGCGATACGCCCCGTCGCGCGCGTAGCTGCCCGGCATGCCGCCGTAGCCGTGCTGGAGCACGACCAGCGGCCGGCGCTCGCCGTCGGCGATGTCCTTGGGCACGGCCAGCACGCCGAAGCCCCACACGCCCGGCAGCGCGTCGTAGATCACCTCGTGACCCGACCAGCGCGGCGCATCGAAGACCTGCCGCTGGCGCACGTTGACCGGCGGCGGATCGTCGCTGTCCGGCAGCCGGCCCACGATCTCGTCGTAGAGCGCCCGGCGATAAGGCTGCATCGACCGGTCCCACGCCGCCGGTGAGCTCAGATCGCCCTGGAAGTGGCGGTAGCGCTCGAACGACGACCGCCGTGCCCACGCCAGCAGGTGGTCGATCAGGTCATCCATCACGCGGTCGTGCCGCCGCTTCGCGTCGATGCCATGGCGCGGCGGCGGGGGCGCGGCCGCGGGCTGCATGCTCACGTCCTCAAGCCCGAGTTGCTCGAGCAGCGCGGCCAGGGCGTCCCCGGAACCGGCCGGCACCGTCGCCCCGTCCGCACCGTGGATGAAGCGCAGCGGCACGTCGAAGCCCGCGCCCGCCAGCAGGTCGCGCAGGCGCCGCACCTCAGCCGCCACGTCCTCGAACGGTGGCGTCGTCAGCACGCCCGGCCCGCCGGCGCGCAGCGCCATTTTTTGAAACCAGTCCAGCTCACCGGCGTCCGGCGGTGGCGGCAGGGGGGTGACGGCCTCATGCTCCGGCCCGCGGCTGTACTCGAGCACCAGCCCGCGCGGCGCGACCAGGCTGGCGATCTCCGCGTCGCCGAACTCCTTGAGCAGGCCCCAGATCAGTCGCTCATTCGGCTCACGGGCCACCGCCTCGCGCGGGCCGAAGTACCCGCTGACCAGCGCCGCGCCCACGCGCTCGTCCAGCGCCGCGCCGTACAGCGCCAGCAGCCCGCCTTCGCCGTAGCCCGCCAGCGCCAGCGGCACGTCGTCGCCGAACTTCTGCTGGAACCAGTCCAGCGCGGCGTAGGCCCGTTGCAGCTCGTAGCCGATGATGTGCCGGCCCATCAGGTAGGTCTGCCGCCACAGCAGCTCGCGGTTGCGCAGGTTGGTGTGGGTGGGGATGCGCCGATCATTGGCTTTCATCCAGTCCAGCACGGGGATGAGCTGCCTGGGCTCCTGCGCCCAGCGCATGTCTCGGCTGATGAGCACCGGCACGACGACCGCCACGCCCTGCTCGGCCAGCGCCGCGGCCATCGGCTCGACCTCCGATGCACGCTCGCCCCAGCCCAGCAGCGCCTCGGGCGCCTGGTCCGCGTCGGGCAGCGCCACCACCGCCGCCCTGACCGGCCCGGCGGGCATCACCAGCAACCCTTCGCCCGCCACGTCCTCGAGCACCGGCCAGCGCACCGCAAACACCGAATACGCCTGACCCTCGTACAGCGGCCCCGGCTGTTCGAGCGACTCGGCGTACACCTCCATCCGCACCGCCACCCGGTCGTCGACCGCCCCCACGAGGCGGCGCAAACGCTCGCGATTGTTGCGGACCGACGCCGCGTACGCGTCGGCGGAGCTGATGTCGCGATTCCAGTGGCGCTGGCGCTGCTGGGCGAGCCGGGCGGTGTGCGCGTGCAGGTAGGCCTCGATCTGGTCCACGATCCGCTGACGGATCGCCACCTCGTAGTCGCGGCCGAAGGGCATGTCGAAGTAGGGGGGATCGTCGGCAGAAGCAGGCATGGCGAACACCGTTGAGATGAGGATCAGGCACACGCCGGGAGCGGTCCAGCGCCCCGGCCATCGGAAGCGGAGCGGGCGGTGCATCGTAGACAACTCCGTTTCTAAGCGTGTCCTGACGCAGTATGGGTGTGGTCCGGGATCGGGTCAACCGCCCCCGCCGCCGCCCGCCCGCCGCCGGCGCAGGGGCCGCAAAGCACTCGCCCGTCGCGATGGGCCCCCGCGCCGTCGCGTATACTCAACGTCCGTCCCCCGGGGAGGAAGGAGCGACAGATGAGCCTGTTTTATTGGCTGGGTGTTGTGGGCACGGCGGCGGCGCTGCTGGCCCTGGCGGGACCGATGGTGCCGGTGCGGGCCGAGGGCTTTGAGAAGGTCGCCGGCCCGCGCAAGGTGGTGGTGGGCACGACGATCTACAGCATCTGGCAGGGCTGGCCGGGGCTCGACGCCCGGCTGGCGGAACTGGGGGCGCTTGTGGACGAGATGGCGGCCGAGGCGCAGCAGCGCTACGACGCGGGGCTGGACCTGGCGGTCCTGACCGAGTACGCGGTCACGGCGGGGCGCCACGGCAGCGCCGCGGACGTCGCGCTGCCCATGGAGCCGGTGCTGGAGTACTTCGCGGCCAAGGCGCGTGAGCACAACACCTACATCATTGTGCCCATGGTGCTGGAGGAGGACCGCGACCGTGAGCTCTACACGAACGCGGCGCTGCTCGTGAACCGCGCGGGCGAACTGGTGGGGATCTATCGCAAGGTGTACCCGGTGGCGGCGAAGGGCGAGGACGTGCTTGAAGGCGGCCTGACGCCGGGTCACGAGCATCCGGTGTTCGAGACGGACTTCGGTCGCCTGGGCATCCAGATCTGCTTCGACATGACCTTTGACGCGGGTTGGCGCGAGCTGGCCGAGGCCGGTGCGGAGCTCGTGGCCTGGCCGACGGCGGCGCCGCAGACGCTGCAACCGGCGGCGCGGGCGCATGACCAGGGCTATTACCTCGTGTCGTCGACGCCACGCAATAACGCGACGGTTTGGGACCCGCTTGGCCAGGTCGTGGCGCAGGTCGAATCGGACGCGGAGCTGGAGACCGGGCGCGCAACGCTGGTTGCGCAGGTGGACCTGGATTACGAGATCCTGTGGTGGCAGCCGGAGCTGCGCGCCGGCAGGGCGTTCGACGAGGCGTACGGCCAGCGGGCGGGATATCGCTACAGTCAGCGCGAGGACAGCGGGGTGTTCTGGTCCAACGATCCGACCCTGCCCATCG
>SKPT01000353.1 GCA_007119405.1 Phycisphaeraceae bacterium | reverse complement strand
GTTGGCGGGGGCGGTGCCGGTGGCGGGGGCGGGGGGCGTGAGCGTGTGGTGGTCTCGACGCACACGATCGCGCTCCAGGAGCAGATCGTCCAGCGCGACGTGCCCCTGCTCCAGGCGGTCCTCGGCGAGGAGTTCTCCGCCGTGCTCGTCAAGGGCCGGGGCAATTACCTCTCCCTGCGCCGGCTTCAGCAGGCGTCGGGCAGGCAGAGCGAGCTGTTCGGCAGCCCCGAGCTTCTCCGCGCCCTGCATGGCGTCGAGGACTGGGCCTACGACACGACCGACGGCTCGCTGGCGACGCTGCCGCAGCTCGGCCCCGGGCAGTGGGGCGTCTGGGAGAAGGTCCAGTCCGACGCGGGCAACTGCATGGGCCGACGCTGCCCGCTCTATGACAAGTGCTTCTATCAGCAGGCCCGCCGGCGGATGGAGAACGCCGACCTGCTGATCGTCAACCACGCGCTCTTCTTCGCCGACCTCGCCCTGCGCGCCGAGGGCGTCGGCCTGCTCCCACCCTACGACCACGTCATCCTCGACGAGGCGCACATGGTCGAGGACGTTGCCAGCACGCACTTCGGCCTGAGCGTCAGCGAAGCGCAGGTGCGCTTCCTGCTCAACGCCCTGCTCAACACCCGCACGGGGCGCGGCTTTCTCGCGTCGATGAAGCCCAGCGCCGTCACCGAGCCGATCATCGCCGCCGCCACAGAGCATGTCGCGGCCGTGGAGATGGCGGCCGGCGACTTCTTCGACGCCCTCGTCCGCTACCAGCAGACCAGCGGGCGGAGCAACGGCCGACTGATGGACCCGCACATCGTTGACAACACGCTCGCCCAGCCGTTGCAGGATCTGGCGGCGACGCTGGGGCGGTTGCGCGACAAGGCCGAGCATGAGCCGGACAAATACGAGCTGGCCAGCTACATCGGCCGCTGCCGCTCGCTCGCCGCGACGCTCACCGCCCTGCTGGAGCAATCGGAAGCGGAGCACGTCTACTGGCTGGACGTCTCGACGCGCGGGCGCAACCGTCGCGTGGAGCTGGCGAGCTCGCCCATCGACGTCGGCCCGACGCTGCGCCAGCGCCTGTTCGACGCCGAGCGCCCCAAAAGCCGCGGCCGCGTCGGCGTCGTCATGACCTCCGCCACGCTCTGCACCGCCCAGGGCGACCGCGGACCCTCGGCTCAAAACAGCACGGAGAAAGACGGCTTCGATCACATCCGCGAGCGCCTCGGCTGCGAGGACGCCACCGGGCTCGTGCTCGGCTCACCGTTCGATTACGCAAGCCAGGCCGAGCTCGTCGTCGACCGCGCCATCGCCCCGCCCAACGATAAACGATTCCTCGACCAGCTCGGCCCCGCCATCCTGCGCCAGCTCGACGAGACCGACGGCGGGGCGTTCGTGCTCTTCACCAGCTACGACATGCTTCGCCGCTGCGCCGAGCTGCTGCGCACGCCGCTGCGCGAGCGCGGCATGCCCATGCTCGTCCAGGGCGACGGCACGCAGCGCTCGACACTGCTCGAGCACTTCCGCGGCGACCATCGCAGCGTGCTGCTGGGCACCGACAGCTTCTGGCAGGGCGTGGACGTGCCCGGCGAAGCGCTGCGCAACGTCATCATCACCCGCCTGCCCTTCGCCGTGCCCGACCGCCCGCTCATCGAAGCCCGCATGGAGCGCATCGAGGCCCGCGGGGGCAAGCCCTTCTTCGACTACTCCCTGCCCGAGGCGATCCTCAAGTTCAAGCAGGGCTTCGGCCGGCTGATCCGCTCGCGCGCCGATCGCGGCCGCGTCGTCGTGCTCGACAGCCGGATCGTGAGCAAGCCCTACGGCCGGCGGTTCGTCAACGCCCTGCCCGCGGTGCCCGTACGCGAGCTGGCGGTGATCGACCTTTGATGGCGGTCCATCACCGCCACCTGCGTTCGATCGCCTTCAAACCATTCGTCGCGGATGGGGTGCCACTGACAAGCGGAGGTGTGGCGGGGGCGGAGCTTGTCAGTGCGGATCGGCGTCATGGCCCCGCCACGCCGACAGGCACTGACAAGGCCGAGGACGGCCTTGTCAGTGGCACCCAACGCCGTGAACGATTCGGCGACGGCGAACGCCCACCCTGGAAAGGCGATCATTGCCCCTGCTGGGCGTTCGTCGGGGTCTGCTGCTCGTGGTCGTCCCGGGCGCCCAGGGCGTTGTGGACCTCTTCGATGAGCTGGTCCACCTTGAAGGGCTTGAAGAGCACGGCCGTGTGCCCCTCCTGGCTGGCGCGGACGATCGAGTGGTGCGGGTCGTAGCCGAAGCCGGTCATCAACACCACGGGTGGCTTGGGCGTCTGGCGCTGGGCGGCGGCGAAGATCTCGTAGCCATTGCGGTACGGCATCTTGATGTCACTGATGACCAGGTCGAACGGCTCCTGATCCAGGTAGGTCACCGCCTCGTAGCCGTCCTTGACCAGTTGCACCTGCGCCCCGTGCTTGCGCAGCACGTCGCCGATGGTCTGGCGGATGTTGGGCTCGTCGTCGGCCACGAGCACGCGCTTGCAGTCCAGCAGCGGGTCGTGCTCCTCCGGCTGGGCCTGGTCCTTGCCCAGGATCGTCTTGGGCCCGGCGGCGACATCGCGGATCGCGTGGCGCACGGCATCGACCCCGTCGACGATGCGGTTGAGCTTGTGCCGCATCGCGTTGTCGCCGATGTACTGCTCCATGAGCGTCTCGGCGTCCGTGACAATGTCGTTGAGCGGCTGGGCCATCTCCTGGACCACCGAGTCGGTGATCTGCCCGCTGGTCGTGTAGCGCTCGACGACGAGCAGGTCCAGGATGTTTAGCGCCAGCGCGACGTATCGGCCGAAGATCTCGGCGAACTGGCGGTCGTCCTCGTTGAAGGCCCCGATCTGCTCGGACTCGATGTTGTAGACGCCGACGACTTCGTCGAAGAGCATCAGCGGCACGGTCAGCGAGCTCTTGGAGTGCTGCAGGCCCAGCACGTAGCGCGGGTCTTTTTCGGTGTCGTGGCAGATGTAGCTGCGCCCGGTGGCCGCGACGTAGCCGCTGATCCCGTTGCCCTCGGGCTGGGCGTAGAGGTCGATCTCCAGCGCCTCGGGGGGCAGGCCCTCGGCGATGACCACCTCCAGGCGGTTGGTCCGCTTGTCGAACAGGCGGATGGCGAAGTGGTCGAAGTGCATCAGGTCCTTGGAGTAGCGGATGATCTTGTCCTGCAGGAGCCTGAGGCGTTCGCTGGGCGAGAGCTTGGCCACCGCGTCGCCCTCGATGCGGGCAAGCTCGCGGCCGGCGGCGTCGATGGCGTCGATCTTCGTCTGCAGCCGCTTGCCGCTGGTCGCGTCCCACACGACGCCGACGACCTGCTGGATCTTCTGGTCGTCGTCGACCACCGGCGAGCAGATCAGCTCGTAGTAGTGATCCTCGACCTGGAAGGTGAACTTCTTGGATCGGGCGCGGGTGTTGCCGCTGCGGATCGGGCTGGTCTGGGCGCTGAAGATCGACTGGGCCTGGACGCAGATGCGCCGGACGTTCTCCATGACCGCCGGCGTAAACGTGCGCATGCGCTGGTTGGACCAGGAGCATCGGCCGTCGGCGTCGACGATGCACACGCCCTCGCCGATGGTGTTGAGGATCAGGCTGGACTTGCCCCCGACCAGCCCCCGCTCCAGGGGCAGGAAATCCCCGACGTCGGCGAACACGGCGTGGTACTGCTCGGTGCGCAGCGCCGCCAGGGCCTGCTCGTGGCTGTCGAAGGTGTCGACTTCGAAGCGATCGGCCAGGAGCTTGGCGACATCGCTGTGCCGGGCGACGTTACCGGCGAACACAAGTACGCGTGGCTTGCTCTGGGCCATGGCTGCTCATAAGCGCGGGAGCTCGCGCCGGCTCCGCCAGCCGGCGGGGGGTACCCATAACATCGGCGATGGCCGACGCCCGCATGATTCTACGACATGACGGCGCCAGCGTTCAGGGGGGCTCGGGCCCTTGACGCCCGTCCTGAGCGAGTCCGCGAGCCAAGGGCGGGATGTCCGGGAAGCGCCCCGCCATCTGGTGCGCACGAATCGGACCCTCGCCTCAGAAATCCCGCCCTTCGCTTCGCTCAGGACGGGCGTTAAACGGGCGGTCACGGCCAGCAGGAAGCGAGAAGCCGCCCCTTTCAGAACCGCCGCGTCAGCACGGCGTCGGCCATGTCGAGCATCAGGGAGCGGGCGGGCGTGTCCGGCAGGTGCGCCAGCAGCCCGGCCTTGGCCTCGTCCACGAGCTCGGCGGCGCGGCGGCGGGCGGTGTCCACCGCCCCGGTCGCCAGCAGACGGTCACGCAGCAGCTCGGCCGCATCCACCGGGCCCCCGCGGCCGTTGCCGCTGGCCAGCAGCGCCAGCGCCTCGTCGCGGGCCGGGGCCTGCGCCTCGGTCAGGAAGCGGATCACCGGCAGCGTCAGCTTGCCCTTCTCCAGGTCGCGCCCCAGCGTCTTGCCCACCGCCTGCTCGTCGCCCGTCAGGTCCAGCAGGTCGTCGACGATCTGAAAGGCGATGCCCAGCTTCTCGCCGTAGTCGTGGCAGGCGGCCTCGGCGGCGGGCGAGGCGCCGTTGAGGCTGGCGGCGACGCGGCAGCAGATGCCGCAGAGGCTGGCCGTCTTGCGGCGGATGATCTCGAAATAGGTCGCCTCGTCCAGGGCCCAGTTGTTGCGGTTGGCCAGTTGCAGCAGCTCGCCTTCGCAGACCGTGTTGGTCGCCTCGGCGATGGCGCTGGAGATTGTCGGCCGGCCCAGGCTCGAGCACAGGTGGTAGGCGTGGCTGATGAGGTAGTCGCCGAGCATGACGGCCGCCTCGTTGCCGGCCAGGTGGTTGATGGTGGCGCCGCGGCGGCGCATCTCGGCCTCGTCGAGGATGTCGTCGTGCACCAGCGTCGCCATGTGCACCATCTCGAAGACCGTGGCGACAACGCGGTGGGCCTCGGCGACGGCCAGGCGCGAGGCCGGGTCGGTCGCCATCGCGGTCACGAGCACGAGGGTGGGGCGGAGCATCTTGCCGCGGTAGCGCTCGACGTGGGTCACCAGCTCATTGACGCACTCCAGGTCCGAGATGAGCTGGCGCGCGAAGCGGTCCTGGACCTCGGCCAACTCCTCGGCCAGCCGCTGGTGGATTCTGCCTTGGCGCTGGGCCAGCACGAGCATGAAGGGCACCTCGGGGGCTTGCGGAGCATGGATTGTACCGGCCCGGGCCGGTTCGTGCCGGGTGATTTGCCGACCGGGGCCGGCGACCCATCAACCCGCCCCGGGCGTAGCACGATAAGATAATCGGTGTTGTCGCGCCGGCTCGGGGCGCGAACAATAGGCCTTGACAGCCGCGAGCCGCGCCTCTACGGTCCCGGCTCACCTCCCGCGAGACAGCGGCCGGTCGCGCGGACCCGGAACCCTGATGGCAGAGACGATCCAATCCAGCCTGGACTCGGCCCTGGGTCGACTCGTGGTCGAAAAGGGCCTCGCCACCGCCGAGGAGGTGCAGCGCTGCCTCCAGATGCAGCGCCGCGCCAGCGGCGAGTCCGACCCCAACCAGGCCTCGCTGGCCGAGGTCCTCATCGCCGAGGGCGTGGTCACCCGACGCCAGGTCGAACGCCTGCGCCCCGACATCGACACGCAGAAGACCGAGCAGCAGATCCCCGGCTACGCGATCGTGCAGAAGCTCGGCTCCGGGGCCATGGCCACCGTCTACAAGGCCAAGCAGCTCAGCCTCGACCGCTGGGTGGCGATCAAGATCCTGCCCCGCAAGCACACCAACAACCCGCAGTTCGTCGACCGCTTCTACGCCGAGGGCAAGGCCGCCGCCAAGCTCAACCACCCCCACATCGTCCAGGCCATCGACGTGGGCAAGGCCGGCGAGTTCCACTACTTCGTCATGGAGTACGTCGAAGGCCGCACCGCCTTTGACGACATCACGGAGAAGGGCCCCTACCCGGAGAAGGAAGCGCTGCGCATCGCCATCCAGATCACCATGGCGCTGGCCCACGCCCACGAGCAGGGCTTCATCCACCGCGACGTCAAGCCCAAGAACATCATGATCACGCGCGAGGGTTCCGCCAAGCTCGCGGACATGGGCCTGGCCCGGGCGGTGTCCGACCGCGAGGCCGCCGAGGCCGAGCAGGGCAAGGCCTTCGGCACCCCCTACTACATCTCGCCCGAGCAGATCCGCGGTGAGGTGCACGTCGACGCCCGGGCGGACATCTACAGCCTCGGCGCGACGCTCTACCACATGCTCACCGGGCAGGTGCCCTTCGAGGGAGCCAACCCCTCGGCGGTGATGCACAAGCACCTCCGGGCCGAGCTCGTCCCGCCGGACCACATCAACCCGGCGCTGTCCACGGGCATCTCGGAGATCGTGGAGGTGTGCATGGCCAAGGATCCGGATCAGCGCTACGCCACGGCCAACGACCTGGTCGCGGATCTGGAGGCGGTGTTCAAGGGCGAGCCGCCCATGCAGGCACGGAAGATGTTCGACCTCTCCTCGCTGGCGGCGCTGGAGCAGGTGGAGACGGCCGGCGGCGGCGAGACACAGATGATGCGCGTCATCGAGCAGCCGCTGACCAGTCGGCCGCTGTTCTGGCTGGCCCTGGCGGGCTGGGGCGCCGCCACCGGCCTGCTCGTGGCGATGCTGGTCACGGGCGGGTGAGCCCGGGCCATCCTCGATCGCGGCAAAATCGACACCCGCAACTCGGAGGCAACGCCCCGGCACGGGCGGACAAGCCGCCAGTGGCACCCGTGCTCCGACAGAACCTGGACGGCCGACGATGCCAACGGATGCCGCTGAACCGGAATCGTTGAGCCTGACCGCCGCGACCGCCGCGGACACCACGGCCCTTGCCGCCACGCTGGCGACGCTGCTGCGGCCGGGCGACCTGGTCGGCCTGACCGGCGAGCTCGGGGCGGGCAAGACCCACTTCGTCCGCGGCCTGGCGCGGGGCCTGGGCCTGGACCCCCGCCAGGTCTCCAGCCCCACCTTCATCCTCCTGCACGAATACACCCCC
>SKPT01000502.1 GCA_007119405.1 Phycisphaeraceae bacterium | reverse complement strand
GTCGATGCCTCGGCCTTCCTGCGCTTCACCAACCGCTTCACGCTCGATAAGCCCACGACCATCCGCCTGCACGTCAGCGGTGATCATCGCTACGAGCTTTACCTCGACGGGGCGTACGTGGGCATGGGCCCGGACCGGGGCGACCTGCTGCACTGGAGCTTCGCGTCGTACGACATCGACCTGGCGGCCGGCGAGCACGAGCTTGCGGCGCTGGTGTGGTGGCACGCCCAGGGCCAGCCCACCGCGCAGGTGTCGTGGCGCGGCGGGTTCATCTGCGCCGGCGAAGGCGCGGAGCCGCTCATCAACACCGGGGCCGGGGCGTGGCAGGTGCAGCAGCTCGCCGGCTGGTCGCTCGAGCACAAGCACATGAAGGCCTACCACGCCATCGGCGATCAGCTCGTGATCGACGGCCGGGCGTGGCACGAGCCCGCGTCGCCCGCCGTCACCCCCGCGGTCATCCTGCCGCCGCTGCAAGGCAGCAACACCGGCGTCGCCCGTCCCGGCTGGCAGCTCCACCCAAGCCCCTTGCCCGACATCATCCGCCGGCTGATCCAGCCCGGACGCATCCGCGCCGTGCACGACGCCGGCCGCGACCACGTCGAAGCCGGCGACTGCGACAACGACGCCTGCGCCCCCTGGCAGCGCGTGCTCGCGGGCGAGGCGATCGAGATCCCCGCCCACACGGCCGCGCACGTGGTCTGGGACCTCGAGGACTACTACTGCGGCTACGCCCACGCCCTGCTCAGCGGCGGGGCCGACAGCGAGCTGGCGTTCGAGTGGGCCGAGTCGCTCTACGAGCGCGACGCCGCGGGCCAGCGCGTCAAGGACAAGAACGACCGCAACGCCGTCGCGGGCAAGACGTGGTTCGGCTTCGGCGACCGCTTCCGCCACGACGGCGGCGAGCAGCGGCGCTACCAGGGCCACTGGTGGCGCTCCGGGCGCTACGTGCGCCTGAGCCTGCGCACCGCCGACGCGCCGCTGCGCATCGAGCGCGTCGCCATCGTCGCCACACGCTATCCGTGGGACAACGACGCCCACTTCACCAGCGACGACGCCGACCTTGAGCCCATCATCAAGCTCGGCGTGCGCGGCCTCCAGACCTGCATGCACGAGACGTACATGGACTGCCCCTACTACGAGCAGATGATGTACGTCGGCGACACCCGGCTGCAAATGCTCGTCAACTACGCGTGCAGCCGCGACCGCGCGCTGGCCCGCCGGGGCATCGAGCTGTTCGACTGGTCGCGCTGGCGCACGGGGCTCATCGCCGAGCGCTACCCCAGCGAGCCGTTCCAGCTCAGCCCGACGTTCGCCATGATCTGGGTGGCGATGGTCCGCGATTACGCCTGGTGGAGCGACGACGCCCCGTTCGTGCGCGAGCGCATGGTCGGCGTACGCTGCCTCATCGAAAACCTGCTGCCGCTGCTCGACGAGCGCTCACTGCTGCGCCGCCTGCCCGGCTGGCCGTTCGTGGACTGGGTGCCCGAGTGGGACACCGGCTACGCCCCCGATGGCGGCACGGGCGTCACGTCAATCAACAACCTGCTGTTCGTGCTCGCCCTGCAAAGCGCCGCCGCCCTGGAGCGGGCCTATGGCGAGCAGACCCTGGCCGACCGCTGCGAAGATCTCGCCTCGCGCATCGCCGCCAGCGTCTTCGAGCACTTCTGGCACGACGGCGAAGGCTGCCTGGCCGACGACCCGGCCCGGACGCACTTCAGCGAGCACGCCCAATGCCTGGGCCTCATCACCCGCACGCTCGCCGGCGACGTCGCCGACCGCGCCGTCGCCCGCATGCTCGACGGCCGAAACATGGCCCGCACCACCGTCTACTTCTCGTTCTATCTGCTCGAGACGCTCTACCAGCTCGGCCGCGGCGACCTGATCGTCAAACACCTGGACCTCTGGAAGCAGATGGTGCGCACGGGCCTGTGCACGCCGCTGGAGCAGCCCGAGCCGACGCGCTCGGACTGCCACGCCTGGGGCGCGCATCCGATCTACCACATGCACGCCTCGCTCGCCGGCATCCGTCCCGCGGCCGCGGGCTTCGCCCGCGTCAGCATCGCCCCGAGCCCGGGCCCGCTGCGCCACCTCGAGAGCACGGTGCCACATCCGGGAGGCGGCGAGATCAAGCTGCTGATGGACATCGACGAGGCGCAGCGCTGCCAGGCGACGGTGACCCTGCCCGCGGGCGTGCCGGGCGTGTTCGCGTGGGCGGGCCAGCGCGTGGAGCTGCCGGGGGGCGAGCGCACGGAGGTGGCGCTGCCGGGGTGAGGTGAGGCAGTTCCGATCCGGGAAAGGCTTGAACGCTGGGTGCCACGGCTTGACCCGAAGGGCAAGCCGTGCGTTCGTCGTCGCACCCCGGGTGCCACACAGCAGGCCGAAGGCTGCTGTGTGTGGTGCGCCGTGGATGTCCGTAGCAGACAGCACCCTTGGGGATGCTGTGTGGCACCCGCAAAGCGCTGCAACGATCTGCAACGCGTATGACACGAATCACCCGCATGAAGCCGGGACCGGTGGTCCCGGGGCGGCGGCGTACGGTCCACGTCAACGAGGTGTCCTGATCGTCGCCTTGACCCGCCTCGCCGGCACGGGTCGCCCAGGCACTGGCGGACAAGCCGCCAGTGGCACCCCCGCTGCATTGACGGCGCGCTACCGCCCCGCCTTCGCCGCCTCCTTGAGCTTCTGCTTGCCCAGCGCCAGCTCCAGCACCTCGTCGACCGTCTCCACGAAATGGAACGTGCAGCGCTTCCGGACCTGCCTGTCGACCTCCTCCATGTCGCGCTCGTTCTGCTTGGGCAGCAGGATCGTCCTGAGCCCGGCCCGCGACGCGGCCAGCGTCTTCTCCTTGATCCCACCGACCGGCAGCACCTTGCCGCGCAGCGTGACCTCGCCCGTCATCGCCAGGCGGTCGTAGACCTTGACGTTCAGCAGCAGCGACGCGATGGCGGTGAAGATCGCCGCGCCCGCGCTGGGCCCATCCTTGGGCACGGCCCCGGCGGGCACGTGCACGTGCAGGTCGCGCTCCGCGAGCTGCTTGACGTCGTAGCCCAGGCTCGGGCCCCGGCTCTTGAACAGCGACAGCGCGGCGTTGGCGGACTCCTTCATCACGTCGCCGATGTGGCCGGTCAGGATCACGTTGCCCTTGCCCGGGTACGCGGTGGCCTCGACGAACAGCACCTCCCCGCCCGTGGGCGTGTACGCCAGGCCCATCGCCACGCCCGGCGCCTGAGTGCGCACGTCCAGCTCGCGGGCGTATTTCTCCGGCCCCAGCAGCTTGCGCACGAGCTTGTCGTCGACGACGGCCTTGTGCTTGCGCCGCCCGTTGCGCGCCACCTCCGCCGCCACGCCCCGGCAGACGGCTCCGATCTGCCGCTCCAGCTCGCGCACGCCCGCCTCGCGGGTGTAGTCGGCGATGATCTTGCGGATCCCCGCGACGCGCCAACCGCACTGCGCCTTGCGCAGCCCGTTCTCCTCGAGCTGGCGTGGCACAAGGAAGGCCTTGGCGATCTCGACTTTGTCGTGGTCCGTGTAGCCGGGGATGTCGATCACCTCCATGCGGTCGCGCAGCGCCGGCGGCACGTTGCCCATGTAGTTGGCGGTGCCGATGAAGATCACGTGCGACAGATCAAAGGGCAGGTCCAGGTAGCGATCGACGAATTGGTGGTTCTGCCGCGGGTCCAGCACCTCCAGCAGCGCCGACGCCGGGTCGCCCCGGAAGTCGGCGCCCACCTTGTCCAGCTCATCGAGCATCATGACCGGGTTGTTGGTGCCCGCGCGGCGGATCTCCTGGATGATCCGCCCCGCCATCGCGCCGATGTAGGTCCGCCGGTGGCCTCGGATCTCCGCCTCGTCGCGGATGCCGCCGAGGCTGATGCGTGCGAACTGCCTGCCCAGGGCATCGGCGATGGACTGGCCCAGGCTCGTCTTGCCCACGCCCGGCGGCCCGACGAGGCAGAGGATGGGCCCCCGGCCTTCGGGGTTGAGCTTGCGCACCGCCAGGAACTCGATCAGCCGCCGCTTGACCTTGTCCAGGTCGAAGTGGTCGCGGTCCAGCACCTGCTGCGCCCGGTTCAGGTCCAGGTTGTCCTTGCTGGACGCGGACCAGGGCAGCTCGGCCAGGAGCTCCAGGTAAGTGGTGATGACGGAGTATTCCGGACTCGCCGCGGGGATCACCTCCAGGCGGGCCAGCTCGCGCTCCGCCTCGGCCATGACCTTCTCGGGCGGAGCAGCCTCGACGATGCGCTGGCGAAGCTGGTTGACCGACTCGCCCCCGCCGCCGGCGGCGTCCTCGCCCAGCTCGCGCTGGATCGCCTTCATCTGCTCGCGCAGGAACATCCGCCGCTGCGACTGGCCGATCGAGCTCTGCACGTCCTGCTGGATCTTCTGCTGGAGCTTGGCCATCTCGAGCTGACGCGTCACCTCGCGGTGCACCCGGCGGACGCGCTCGGCTACGTCCAGCTCCTCGAGCAGATCCTGCTTCGTCGGCACGCCCATCTCGAGGTTGGACACGAGAAAGTCGGCGAGGTTGCCCGGCTCGTCGATGTTCATCAACACCGTCAGCGCCTGCTCCGGCGCGTTGGGCGTGGCCTCGATGAGCTGCCGCGCCTCCTCGCGAAGCTGATTGACGCTGGCGGCGAAGCCCTTGCCCCGCCCGGCCTTCTCCTTGAGCTGCGTGACCTTGGCGCGCAGAAACGGCTGACGCTGCATCGGCCGCTCGATCCGGCAGCGGCGCAGGCCCTGGACGATGATGGTGACGGTCTCGTCGGGCTGGCGGATGAGCTTGAGCACCTGTCCCAGCGTGCCCACCGGGTAGAGCTCCGCCAGGTCCGGCGACTCGACCTCCTCGTCCTTCTGCGTGAACAGCCCGATCACCTTCGACTGTGGCAGCGACTCGTCCAGCAGCCGCTTGGTCGACGGCCGACCCACCGCCAGCGACATGATCGTGCCCGGAAAGCACACCGTCGCCCGCAGCGGCATGATCGGCACCACGTCGGGCAGGCCGCCGGCCTCGTCGACAGGCGCCTCGGCCTCGGGAACCGGCTCGCCCGGCACCGTCTCGCCCGGCGCGCTGGTCATCGCACGCACCGGGTCCGGCTCATGCACCGACGCCCACGGCCCGGGCTTGCTCGTCTCATGATCGTCAGCCACGTCGGCTCCTTGACTCATTCAGCAGATCGGAAGCAGCCACGAATGAACACGAATGAACACAAACAAACCGCGAAGCAGCGAAGAGCCGCGACGGCGCCAGGGCAGAGGGCATTGAATTCGCTGTCTCTTCCTCGCGCCCTTCGCCTGCTTCGCGCCTTCGCGGTTTCTCCAAACCCCACGTCATCCTCCATTGGCGTCCCGTGTTCATTCGTGGCTATTTCCGCTTCTTCATCGGCACGGTCACGCGGAGCATGCCCTGGTCGTACCGGCTCTCGACGCGCGACAGGTCCACGTCCGCGGGCAGGCGCACCTCGCGCAGGAACATGCCCGCGTCAATCTCCATGTCCAGGATGCGCATTGGCCCGGGCCCGCGCTCCTCCGGCCGGGGGTCCGGCGCCGGGCGGACGCCGGCGATCCGCAGCAGCCCCGGCTCGACGCGCACGTCGATGGCGCCCGGCTCGACGCCCGCCAGCTCCACGCACACCTCCAGCCGCCCCGGCAACTGGTAGACGTTCACCGCCGGCGACCACGCCTCCACCGACGGGCCCCGGGCCGTGCTCCCGATCGAGTAGCTCTGCTTGACCACCGCCTGGACGTGGCCGCTGAACGATACGCGACGATGCTGCGACATTTTCCGCGCTCCAAACAAGTCGCCGCCGGGGCCCGGCCCGGCAGCATGCCAACGCTCCATCGTAGCGATTACGACGACGCGGTTCTCCAGAAAAACGCGAACGCGGCAGGTGGCACCCGGCACCCCGCGTCGCCCAAAGGGCGACGGCGAACAGCGCCGGCGCTGCCGTCCCGACCGCTTCTACTGTTCGCTCGGGCCCTGGGCCGCCGCGACCTTGGCTCACTTGGCGATCGCTGCGCTCTCCGCGCCCTCTGCGAGAACGGAGCCACCTCACCGATTCGGCGCATGCCACGGCACGTCGGCCACGCCCGCCAGCTTGTTCGCCTGCCTGGCCATCACGAACAGCAGGTCGCTGAGGCGATTGAGGTAGACCACGACGCTCGGCCCGACGTCCTCCTGCTCGGCCAGCGCCACGACGCGCCGCTCCGCCCGCCGGCAGACGGTCCGCGCCACGTGCAGCCGGGCCGCCAGCTCGCTGCCCCCGGGCAGAATGAAGTGCCGCATCGGTTCGAGCGTGGCGTCGAGCGCGTCGATGCGGCGCTCGATCCGCTCGACGTGCTCGGGTCCGATGCGGGGAATCGGGGCCTTGTCGGCCGCATCGCCCTCCGGCCGGGGCGTGGCCAGGTCCGAGCCGAGCTCGAAGAGGCGCGCCTGCAACTCGTGAATCAGCGCCCGCAGATCGTCGTCGTCACAAGCCGCGCGCGCCAGGCCCAGCGTCGCGTTGAGCTCGTCGACGCAGCCGTAGGCCTTGACGCGCAGCGCGTGCTTGCTGGTGGACTGGCCGCCGAACAGGTCGGTCTGCCCCGCGTCGCCGCGCTTGGTGTAGAGCTTCATGGTGCGGTTCCGTCGCCACGGGGAAAAATAGCCACGGATGAACACAGATGAAGAAGATTCGGTCGAGATCCCGCCCTTCGCTCGCGGACTCGCTCAGGACGGGCGTTAACGCGCGGGCGCGTTCTTATCCGACTTTATCCGTGTTCATCTGTGTCAATCTGTGGCTCCATCTCACGAGCCCTGGAAGATCCGCAACTGATGCCGCTCCAGGTCCAGCTTGTTGACCGGGCGGTCCGGCTCGATGCGGTACTGGCCCGACCAGCACGCGTGACAATAGCTGCCCGGATCGCGGCTGACGCACGAGAGCAGGCCGTCAAGCGAAAGAAAATGCAGGCTGTCCACACCCAGGTACTGCCGGATCTGCTCGACCGTGCGGCTGTTGGCG
>SKPT01000425.1 GCA_007119405.1 Phycisphaeraceae bacterium | reverse complement strand
GGTTGCCCAGGCCCGCGGCGATGGCCAGGACGCCAGTCTGCTTGCGCGTGCAGCCGAACCATCGGGCGACGGGGATCATGCCGTAGGCCGGCACCGCCACAAGGATCGGCTCGATGGCCAGCAGCCAGAGCGTGTCGGCCGCCAGGGGCAGGTTCCACAGGCTCAGCAGCGCGACCAGGCTCCAGAGGAACACGACCGTCACGAAGTGCATCGGCCGGGACACGTCCTCCGAGACGATGTTCCTGCGGCGCGCCGCGTAGCCGGCGACGAGCGAGGCGACGCTGAAGACGCAGAAGGCGATGAACTGGACGGTGCGGGGATCCATGGCGCTGGGTTCGGGGGGCTCCTTCGCGCGAACGGTGCGGGCAACGCGGCAGCACGCCGCGGGCGCCGATCACATCGCCAGGTCACATGCGACGCCCGGGCACTGGCGGACAAGCCGCCAGTGGCACCCGCTCGGCGCTTTCGGACGGCATCTGAGGGTGCGAAGCCGTCGGCGGATCGAGCAAGGGCTCACGTCGCCGCCGGCTTCGGGTCGTTGACGAAGGCGTGGTAGATCGCGCGCACGGCGTCTTCGAAGTCGTCGGCCGCGACGCCGACGATGATGTTCAGCTCGCTCGAGCCCTGGTCGATCATGCGCACGTTCACCGGCGCGTTGCCCAGGGCGGCGAAGAGGCGGGCGGACATGCCCGGCGTGTAGGCCATGCCCCGGCCGACGGTGGCGATCAGGGCCATGTCGGGGTAGACCTCCATTGCGTCGGGCTCCACCTCGGCGCGCAGGTCGTCGAGCAGCTCGTCGAGCTTGCCGTCGAGCTGGTCGTCGGCGACGACGACGCTGAGGGTGTCGATGCCCGAGGGCATGTGCTCGATGCTCACGTCGTGGCGCTCCAGGACGCTGAGCACCCGGCGGGCGAAGCCGACCTCCGCGTTCATCAGCGCCTTTTCGATGGCGATGACGGTGAAGTCCTTTCGCCCGGCGATGCCCGTGATGGTGCCGCTGTGGGCGATGGGGGCGGCCTCGGGCACGATCATGGTGCCCGGGGCGGCCGGGTCGTTGGTGTTGCGGATGTTGACGGGGATGCCGGCGTCGCGGACGGGGAAGATGGCCTCGTCATGGAGGACGGTGGCGCCCATGTAGGCCAGCTCGCGCAGCTCGCGGTAGGTGATGGTGTCGATGGTCGAGGGGCTGTCGACGATGCGCGGGTCGGCCATGAGCAGGCCGGAGACGTCCGTCCAGTTCTCGTAGAGCGCCGCGCCGACGCCGCGGGCGATGACCGCGCCGGTGACGTCGGAGCCGCCGCGGCTGAAGGTGCGGATGTCGCCGTCGCGGCCCCGGCCGTAGAACCCCGGGATGACCGCTCGCTCGATGCGGGCGAGGCGCTGGGCGACGGTGCGGTAGGTCGCGTCCTGGTCGAGCCGGCCTCGCTTGTTGAAGAAGATCAGCTCGGCGGCGTCGATGAAGGGGCAGTCGAGCAGCTCGGCGAGGATCAGGCCGTTGAGGTACTCCCCCCGGCTGGCGGCGAAGTCGGGCCGGGCGTGGTCGCGGGCGTGGGCCTTGATGCCCTCGGCCGCATCGTCGAGGTGGCGCTGGATGTCCAAAGACAGGCTCAGCTCGGTGACGATGGCGCGGTAGCGCTCGGCGAGCAGGGCGAAGACCTCGCCAAAGGGCAGGCCCTGGCGGGCGTGCTCGTGGCAGAGGTAGAGCATGTCGGTGATCTTCTGGTCCTCGGCGTGGCGCTTGCCGGGGGCTGAGGGCACGACGTAGCGCCGCTGCGGGTCGCCGGCGACGATGTCGCGGACCCTGTGGAACTGGGCGGCGGCGGCGAGCGATGATCCGCCGAACTTGGCGACCTTCAACGTCATGGCAGCGTCCTGCGGGCGCGGGGGGCAGCCGGGCAATTTAGCGTGACGGGTCCGCTGATGCCAGTTGCCGCGGACGATGCACACGTTGCCACGTGATGCTCCGGGTGTGATACCATTTCGGCTTGTTGAACATGGGAGCCGAGGTATTGCATCGGGACTTGCGCTGGATGATCGTCGTGGCGGCGGCGTGCCTTGCCGTTGCCGGGCCAGGCGGGGCGGTCGCGCTTGCGGACGAGCCGTCCGATGCGACGCCGGGGCAGCGCTACGTCATGGACACCGAGGGGCAGTGGGTGGCCGTGGAGGGCGACGACGCGGAGCCGGGCCCGGCCGAGCAGGGGCTGGCGGAGCTGCGTCAACTGCTGGCGGATGAGCGGTACCGCGATGCCGAGCGCATGGCGGGGCGCTGGCTGTCGGCCTACCCGCGTCACCCGGCCGCGGCGCAGGTGCACATGATCCGGGGCGAGGCGAGGCTGGGGCGGAATCGGCCGTATCGCTCGCTTTACGACTACGAGCACGTGATCCGCCGCTTCCCCGAGACCGAGCTTTTCTGGCTGGCGATGCAGCGCGAGTTCGAGATCGCCGAGCGATTTCTCGCGGGCGAGCGGCGGCGTCTGCTGGGCCTGCCGCTGCTGCCGGCCCGCGGCGAGGGCGAGGAGCTGATGATCCGCATCCAGGAGCGGGCGCCGGGCTCGGAGCTGGCCGAGCGCGCCGGCCGCGAGCTGGCCGACTACCACTTCCGCCGCGGGCAGTGGGAGGAGGCGGCCGAGGCCTACGACGTCTTCCTCGAACTCTACCGCGACGCCGCCGACCGCGACCACGCCCGCCAGCGCCTCGTCGAGGCGAGCATGAACCAGTGGCGCGGGCCGGCTTACGACCCGTCGGGGCTGATCGAGGCCCGCCATCGCCTGGGGCTGCTGGCGGGCGAGTTCCCCGCCCTGGCCGAGCAGATCGATGCCGACGCGATCGACCACGAGCTGCGCGAGAACCTCGCCGCCGACCGCGAGCACTCGGCCCGGTGGTACGTCCAGCGCGGTGAGCCGGTCAGCGCCGCCTACGTCTACTACCGCCTGGCGCGGCAGTACCCGGACACCGAGGCGGGCGAGCGGGCGCGGCGCTGGCTCGAGGAGCTGGATGACCCGTACGTGCAGCGCGTTCTGCCGGCGGATTGGCGGCAGGAGCTGGAGCCGTGATGGGCGCCGGACGACCCATGCGCTACCCTGTCAAGTGGGGCCATCGGTCGGCGATGCTGTTGCTGGTATTGACGGTGGCGGCGTCGCTGCCGGGCTGCGGCTACGCCACGGGCGGGCAGTACCCGGAGCAATACCAGACGGTGGCGGTGCCGATATTCGAGAACCGCACCTTTTACCGCCGCGTAGAGAACGAGTTGGCCGAGGCCCTGGTCAAGCAGATCGAGCAGCGCACGCCCTACAAGGTCACCGACGCGGCCCGGGCGGACACGGTCCTGACCGGGCGCATCCGCCAGATCGAGCAGGAGATGGTCGCCCGGCACCGGCGCGGCGGCCTGCCCGAGGAAATGGAGGTGCGCTTCGTCGTCGACTTCCAGTGGCGCGACCAGATCACGGGGCAGACGCTGCGCGACCGGCGCGGGTTCGAGTCGGTCGGGAGCTACGTGCTGACCCGGCCCGTCGGGCAGCGCTTCGAGCAGGCCCAGCACCAGGCCGTGCAGCGCCTGGCCGAGGACATCGTCGCCGTGATGGGCGGCGTCTGGTAAGGCCCGCGGCCGGCGGTGGCGGCCGGCGGCGGGGCGCGTGGGGCCGTCTCTCAGCCGATGTTGGGCGCCAATCTGGACGATAGGTCCCCATGTGGCGGGGCCCGGCCTAGAATGGGTCTAGTGACCGCGGCATAGCGGGCCCTGCACCGCAATGCCACCCGGTGCTCGCGGCGGGGCAACCAAGGCGATCGGAAAGGTGGTGGGGATGCATCAGGGACGTTTCATGGCAGAACAGCAAGACCCCAGGCAACAGCAGCAGGACCCGTCACAGCGCGATGGCGGCGGCGAGGGGCCGCAGGGCGACGACGAGGGCCAGCGCGGCGGTGGCCGGGGTGGCGAGGGCAAGGATCCCAAGCAGCCGCCGACCAACGGCAACTTCATGTCGCGCGGCGTGCTGGGCTGGGTGCTGCTGGCGGCGCTGGCGGTCGTCATTCTGCTCATGTTCAACAACGCCCAGAACCAGGCCAAGGAGCTGACCTGGCACGAGTTCTACAACCTTGCCGAGCAGGAGGCCTTCGAGGGCGCGGTCGAGGTGCAGGACACCCGCATCGTCGCCGAGCTCAACGAGAGGGGCCAGCAACTGCAGGAGGCGGCGCCCAACAACCGGGTCTACACGACCATCAGCGAGCAGACCAAGGGCCTGGCGCTGGTCGAGCTGCGCCAGGTGGGCGTGGACAACAAGGAGAACCCCGGCCGCAGCGTCCTGATCAACATGCTGATCATGTGGACGCCGTTCATCCTCATCGCGTTGCTCATCTACTTCTTCGTCTTCCGCTCGCTGCGCAACGCCGGCGGCGGGCCCGGGGGGATGCTGGGCAACTTCGGGCGCTCCAAGCACAAGATGCTGACCAAGGAGCACTCGAACATCCGGCTGGACGACGTCGCGGGCGTGGATGAGGCCAAGGACGAGGTCACCGAGATCATCGAGTTTCTCAAGAACCCCAAGAAGTTTCAGCGTCTCGGCGGCCGGGTGCCGCGCGGCGTGCTGCTGATCGGGGCGCCGGGCTGCGGCAAGACGCTGCTGGCCAAGGCGGTGGCCGGCGAAGCCGACGTGCCCTTTTTCTCGATCTCCGGCTCGGACTTCGTGGAGATGTTCGTGGGCGTCGGCGCCAGCCGCGTGCGTGACCTGTTCAAGCAGGCCAAGGACTCCGCCCCGTGCATCATCTTCCTCGACGAGATCGACGCCGTCGGCCGGCGCCGCGGCTCGGGGTTCAGCTCCGGCGGCCACGACGAACGCGAGCAGACGCTCAACGCCATTCTCGTCGAGATGGACGGCTTCGACAGCTCCGACCAGGTGATCGTCATGGCCGCGACCAACCGCGCCGACGTGCTCGACCCGGCGCTGACGCGGCCGGGGCGGTTCGACCGCCAGATCCACGTGCCCCTGCCGGACATCAAGGGCCGGCTGGAGATCCTCAAGGTCCACTCGCGCAAGGTGAAGATGAGCCCGGACGTGGACATGGAGAAGCTCGCCCGCGGCACGCCCATGTTCAGCGGCGCGGACCTCTCGGCGATCATCAACGAGGCGGCGATCGGGGCGACGCTCCAGGGCAAGGAGTTCATCGAGCAGGTGGACCTGGAGGAGGCGCGCGACAAGGTCAAGTGGGGCCGGGCGCGCAAGAGCCACAAGATCGAGGAGGACGAGAAGAAGGTCATCGCCTACCACGAGGCCGGCCACGCCATCGTGATGTACTTCGACCCCAACTCCGAGCCGCTGCACAAGGTGACGATCATCCCGCGTGGCCAGTCGCTGGGCACGACGTTCATGCTGCCGGAGAAGGACCGGCACATCTACCGCCGCGAGCAGCTTCTCGCCCAGCTTCGCGTAACCTTCGGCGGGCGCATCGCCGAGGAGATGTTCTGCGGCGACGTATCGAGCGGCGCGGCGATGGACATCCGGCAGGCGACGCAGATCGCCCGGGCGATGGTCACCGAGTACGGCATGAGCGAGAAGCTCGGGTTCCTGCTCTACGGCCAGGTCAACGACAACGGCAACCCGTGGGACAACGACAAGTCCTACAGCGAGGAGACGGCCCGGCTGATCGACGAGGAAGTCCGCCGGATCATCGACCGCGCCTACTCCGAGACGCGGCGCATGCTCGAGGAGCATCGCCAGCAGCTCGACGACCTGGCCCAGGCGCTGCTCAAGTACGAGACGCTGACGCGCGAGGAGGTCGACCGGATCATGCGTGGCGAGGTGCTGAACAAGGCCACCGTCGCCGACCTGCTCGCCGCCGAGCGCGACCGCGCCCGCCAGCAGCCGACCAAGCCCGCCGCCCCGCCGCGCGGCGATCTCGACGACGACACCCCCCCGGCGCTGCCCAGCCCGGCGTAATCGGATTCAGATGCGAGTCTGGACGCGGCTTGGCGCGTCGGGTGCCACCGGCGGCTTGCCCGCCAGTGCCTCGGCGCCGCCTGCGGCGTGGGCGGTTCGATCGGGCGGCATGACGACACTTTGCACGGCAGACGCGCTTCGGTGCCCCTGGGCACTGGCGGGCAAGCCGCCAGTGGCACCCCGATCGTCGCACGTCGCGCCCGCAATTTTCCTGAGGTGCACCCGGGTGGGGTGATCGGTTGGGGTCAGTCGCTGGCGGGCTCGAGGTCGATGTGCACGCGTCGGCCCTGGAAGCGGACCCGGCCGTCGGCCAGGGCGAAGAGGGTGTCATCGTTGCCGCGGCCGACCTTGTACCCGGGCTTGAACTTGGTGCCGCACTGGCGGACGATGATCGCCCCGGCGCGGGCCTGCTCACCGCCGTAGAGCTTGATGCCGCGGTACTGCGGGTTGGAGTCGCGGCCGTTCTTGGTCGAGCCCTGTCCCTTTTTATGTGCCATGGCGTGGTCTCTCGGCGCGGGGGGTGGTCGTTGCTCCGGGCCGCTTCGCGAAGCCGCGAGCGGCGGGAAGCCACGCAGTATAGCGGGGGGCGGGGCGTGTTGGCAAGTCGGTGCAGGCCGGCTATACTGCCCGACTTACCGTCGCCCCGTGCGCGTGTCGCCGGGGCTGGCCAACCCGAGACGGAGACCCGCATCATGGCAGAGTTCAAGCGCTTCGGCGCCGGCAGCGACGAGCCGGTGACCCGCAAGACCAGCACCGGCCGCACGGTCGTCGACTACCGCCAGCCGGACGAGCTGCGCCGGTATTTGACGCCCAACGGCAAGATCCAGAGCCGGAAGAAGTCCGGCCTCAACGCCCGCGAGCAGCGCATGGTCGCCCAGGCGATCAAGCGGGCGCGCTACATGGGCCTGCTGCCCTACACCAGCGCGACGCTGTGAGGGACGTGGGAGGGTGCCACTGACAAGCGGAGGTGTGGCGGGGGCGGAGCCTGTCAGTGAGCATTTGACCAGCGGACCCGCAACGCAGCACGCAATGACAAGGCCGAGGACGGCCTTGTCAGTGGCACCCGGCGGTGATCTGGCC
>SKPT01000083.1 GCA_007119405.1 Phycisphaeraceae bacterium | reverse complement strand
TCGCGCAGCAGGCGGCGGCGCTTGAGCCGCGCGTCGAGCCCGGGCGGGTCGTACGCCGCTCGCGCCGCGACCACGTGCTTCTGGCGGCGGCGCTGGCGCCGGCCGTGCTGGCGGGGACGGCGATCGTCGGCCACGATGCCGGACGCACGCTCGCCATCCGCTTCCTCGCCCCCTGGGCGGACGTCTCGCTGACCCGCCTGACGAGCGACGACCCACGGCAGCGCGTGGTGGCGGCGGCAAGCGACCTGGCGATCACCGCCCATCAAGCCGGCCGCCTGCAGCGCCACGCGACGCTGGAGCTGCGCGACGAGGCCGGCGAGGTGACCGCACTGCGGCTGGAGCGGCGCGAGGATGATCCGCAGCGCTTCGCGCACACGCTCCCCGCCGTGGAGGCGTCGCTGAGCTACCGCCTGCGCGCCGGCGACGGCCACATCCCTTGGCACGCGGTGAAGGTCGTGCCTCGGCCACGGATCACGGCCGTGCGGTTCCGCGTGGAGCCGCCGGCCTACACGCGCGAATCGGCCGAGGAGCTCGAGCACCTGCCCGGGCGGTATCGCGCCGTCGAGCAGAGCCGGCTGGAGCTGGCCCTCCGCAGCGATCAGCCGCTGGAGCAGGCGGCGCTGAACCTGGCGGACGAGGCGACGCTGACGCTGGCGCCCGACAGCGACGGCTGGTATCGCCTGGAGCAGCCGCTGACCGAGTCGATGACCTTTGCCCCCCTGCTGGTCAACGCGTATGGCTTGTCGAATGACGACGGCGGGACCACGCGGCTGACGGTGTTCGCCGATCAGCCGCCCACCGTGCGCGTGCTTTCGCCCGACGAGCGGTTGACGCTGCGGCCGGACGAGGCGATCGACATCGCATTCGAGGCGAGCGACGACTTCGGGCTGGCGCAAGCGGAGCTGATCGTGGACCAGATGCGCGATGGCGAGGTGCTGGCGAGCCGGGTCATTCCGATTCCGATCGAAGGCGACCAGCCGCCGCGGCAGATGCAGGGCCAGGTGCGGCTGGATCTGGCGGAGCTTGGCGTGGAGCACGGCATGCAGGTGCACTACGCCGTGCGCGTCTACGACACGCGCGACGCCGCGGCCGCAAGCGACGGCACCATCGCCGCAGCCGCGGGCGAGCGGCCAAGCGGCGACGCGATGGCCCGGACCGGCGAGCAGACGGATGGGGACGACGCCGGGGCCCCGCCGCCGGGCGACGAGATGGATCGCCGATCGCTGCCGGGCGTGGCGACGGCGTCGGCCACGCACCGGATCGTGGTCGATGAATGGATCGGCTCGTACGACCGCCAGCGGCAGGAGAAGCTGAAGCTGGACCTCGACACCCTGCTGGCCGAGCTCGGCGAGCAACTGACGCAGGCGGACGAGCGGTTGACCGGCCTCGGCGAGCACCTGTCCGGCGATCGCGGATGGCCGCAGGCCCGGGCCGCGGCGCTGGCCGAGGCGCGCGACGCGCTGGGCCGTGCTGAGGCCATCGTGCTCGGGTTTCGCCAGCGGGCGGGCGACTCGCCCTACGCGCTCATCGGCCTGCAGCTTGAGGCCTTGGCGCAGCAGCACCTCCGCCCGGCGATGGAGCACGGCCAGGCCGCCGCGCTGACGCGCCAGGACGAGCACGCTCAACGCGCCGAGGCCATCGAGCAGGCGGCGTATCACGTGGCGCGGGCGCTCGCGCAGTTGGACCTGCTCAAGGGCATTCATGAGGCGGTGGAGCAGAACCATCGCATGGTGGAGCAGTTGACCGAGCTGAGCCAGATGCACCAGTTGTTCATCGAGGACATGCACGCGCTGCTCGCGGCCGCGCCGCCGCCGATCAACCCGCGTTCGGGGCCCATTCTGGAGGTGCCTGAGGAGATGGTCGCCGAGCTGGAGCAGCGCTACGAGCAGATGCGCGAGCTGATGGGCGAGCTGGTGGAGGTGCTGGAGCAGGATCCGGAATTGATGCGCCGCTATTTGGCCGCGCGACAGACTCACGCGCATTCGTTGCGCGACCAGTTGACGCTGATCAAGCGGCGGCAGGGCCGGGCCGCGAGCCTTTCCGAGACGCTGGCCGAGTGGGAGGCCGGCCAGCCGGAGGAGGTGGGCCTGGCCACGGTCACCGACATGCTCGTGCAAGGGCAGCGGCGTCAGGCGCGCGAAGCCGCGGCCTGGGCGGAGGCGACCGCCACGTGGACGCCGCGTGACCTGGAGCAGGAGACGGCGGCGGCGATGACCCAACTGCACGCCGACGCGGAGCGCGTGGCCCGGCTGAGCCGGACGCTGGCTCAGCGCGTGCAGGCCGACGCCGGCCGCATCTCTGAGACGAGCATGGCGCTCAGCGGGCAGATCATCACCGAGATCGACGCCTTCGACGATCGCCTCGCCCGGGTGCTCGAGGCCAACCCGGGGCATCGTCGGCTGCTGATCCACGCCGCCAACCGTCGCCGCGAGGCCGGTGCACTGCGCCAGGGGCAGCAGGCCTGGCGGATCAAGGCCGAGGCACTGGAGGCGCGTGATTACCCGCGTCTGGTCGGCGTGGACCAGGCGCGCCTCCTTCTGGACACGCGCGAATTGGCCACAAGGCTCGAAGGCGTCGAAGCCAGCCTCGGCCACATCAACGACGAGATCGCCGAGCTGTCGCGCCGCCTGCTGGAGCTGATCGGCCAGGACGCCATCGACGCGCAGACGGCCGCGCTGGACCAGCTCGAGCGGGGGCGGTTGCTCGCGGCTGCGGAGCACCAGTACGCGGCCGAGGACCACCTGGTGCGGGCGGGCACGGTGTTCGACGAGATGATGGACGCGATTGACGAGGTGCGCGGCGACGCCGAGCCCGGTTCGCTGCCGCCGCTGCCGACGCTCGAGGACCTGCTGGCGATGCTCGAGGAGGAGATGGAGGCGTGCGAGAGCCTGGGCCTGGCGTGCATGAGCTGGAACGTGCAGGTCAACCTGGACTGGCTCAGCTCCGCCAGCGGCTCGCTGGGCGGCGGCAGCGCCGCCGACGGCTCACTGATGGCCATGGCCGCCGCCGCCCAGGCCGAGCTGGCGCAGCGGCGGCGCGAGCAGATCGGCGACGCGCACGAGCGGGCTCTCGACGCGCATGGCGAAGGCGGCGCCGGTGGTGACGGGAGCGAGGAAAGCCCGACGCGGCGGGCCCATCGCGAGCTGTGGAACGTCCTGGCTTCGGAACTGGACGAGTCGATGCTCCAGCGCCGCGACGCGCCGGCGCCGGAGGCCTATCGCCCGTACATCGACCGGTACATGCGCCGGATCGCGGATTTGGCCGCACAGGAGGCGGCGCAGTAGCGGCTCATTGATGTTGCACGATACCTGCCGGCCTCGCCAAAGGCTTCTTACCTCTGTGCCTCTATGGTTGTTCTGAATCAGGCTAGCGCTGCAGGATCGGCAGCATGTCATAGTGGACGGTAAGCGTCAGCACGGTGAGCGCGGTGGTGTAGGCGTTGCCGAAGAGGTGGTCGCCGCCGCCGGCTTCGGGTGGCCAACTGCCGTCGCGCTGCTGGTTGGCCAGCAAAGTGCCGGCGATCTCGGGGAAGAGCGACTGCCAGGGCTCACCGCCCAGGTGATGCGCCGCGGTGGCGGCATAAAAGGCGCTGTAATGATAGCGGTCGTCTCCGACCAGGCTCTCGCCATACTGGTCGAACGGCTGCCGGGTCATCCAGCGGGCGGCGTTGTCGGCCATGTCGGTGCCGTGCCGGCCGCCGAAGCTCAGCGCCAGAATCCCTGCCCCGGCCATGGCGCGGGTGGGTTGGCGCCGGCCGTGGGAGGTATAGGTGAAGGTTCCCGTCCCGGCGTCGTAACAGCGGGCGACGTAATCGAGCGCTTCGTCGATCCACTGCGCGGGCACGTCAAAGCCGGCGTTCTGCGCCGAACGGTAGAACATGAGTTGCCAGGCCGTGACCGCCAGATCGGCATCGTGATTGAAGGCTCGGCGAAGGTAGCGCCAGCCTCCGGCGTCCGGGGCCTGGCGCTTGGCCCGCACCTGCTCCTGGCGCGTGAATTCCAGCGCCGCTTCGATCGCGCCGGCCATGCGGCGGGCGCGAGCGGGGTCGGTCATGCCGTAGCACTCGGCGAGCGTCAGAGCGGCGATGGCGTGGTTGTAGTTGCCGGCCCGCGAGGGCGGCCCGTGTGGCTCCGACGAAGCGGGCAGCACGACGGCGAAGATGCCCGAGTCCCGCTGCGTGGCGAGCAGATAGTCGATCGCCGCGTTCAGGCGATCGCCGTGCGGCCCGTCGCCGGGCAGATGGCCCGCGGCCAGGAGAGCGAGGGCCGCCAACCCCGTGATGGCCGGCTGCCCGAGGTCCGGCGCGTCGAACGAGCCGTCGGGCCGCTGCTGCCGGGCCAGCCACCGCAGGGCGCGCTCGACACCGTCATCGACGGCATCGGCCAGCGCCGGATCGATCGCATCGCGGCGCGACGCCTCGGGATGGGCCCAGGCCAGGCCCACCATCGAGACCGTGGCGAGGATCAGGGCCAGCCGACTGCCGTGGTACACCATGCCGAAGGTCTCCCTCGCGCCCACACGGGCGCTACCGCTGGAGGATGGGCAGCATCTCATAAGGCACGCTCAGCGTCAGCACGGCCAGGGCGGTGGTGTAGGTGTTGCCGTAGTAGCCGTCGCTGATATGGCGCTCCGGGGCCCAACTGCCGTCGCGCTGCTGGTTGGCGATCAACGTCGTGGCGATCTGCGGGAACAGTTGCCGCCAGGGTTCTTCGCCAAGCTGGTGGACCGCGCAGGCGACGTAGAAGGCGTCGTAGTGATAGCGGTTGCGCCCCTGGCCGGGACGGCTGTAGCGGTCGAGGCGCTGGCGCATCAGCCATTGGCCGGCGCGGCCGGCCAACTCGTTCTCGTGCTGGCCGCCCAGAGAGAAGGTCAGAATGCCTGCGCCCGCCAGGGCGATGGTGGCGTTGCGGCTGCCGCGGGCGTGGTAGACGAACGTGCCCATGGGCGGGCTGAAGCAGCGCGCGGCAAACTCCAGCGCTTCGTCGATCCACTGCGCGGGCACGTGAAAGCCCGCGTTCTTGGCCGAGCGGTAGAACATCACCTGCCAGGAGGTGACGGACAGGTCGGCGTCGTAGCTTTGGGAGTGGCCCAGGTAGCGCCAGCCGCCTTCGTCGGCGGGGCCGCCACGGTTGAGCTGCTGCCGCTGGCGCGTGTAGGTCAGCGCGTTGTCGATCGCCTGGCCGATGCGCCGTGCCCGCTGCGGTTCGGTCATGCCGTAGGCCTCGGCCAGCGCCAAGGCGGAGATGCCATGGTTATAGTTGCCCACCCACGATCCGTGCGGGTGCTGGCCGGCGCCGGAGCCGGCGTGTTCGGGCAGCAGCATGGTGATCAGGCCGTCGTCGTGCTGGGCGGCGACGATGTAGTCGAGCGCCGCATCGATCTGCTGGCCGTAGGGCCCGTCGCCGGGGGCGTGGCCGGCCGCAAGAAGCGCGAGCACGCACAGGGCGGTGACGCCAGGCTGGCCGAGCTCCGGCGCTTCGAACGAGCCGTCGTCCTGCTGGCGCGAGGCGATGAGCTCCAGCGCGCGGTCCACCGCCGCGTCCAGCTCCTGCCATTGCCGATCGCTGAGCACGTCGCGCGTCGCCGCCGGCCGGGCCGCCTCAGCATGCACCGTGACCGGCTGGCTGGCACACAAGGCGACCACTAGCCCCAAAACCAGCCACAGGCGGTTGCGCGGGCTTGCATGCATCGGCCTGGCCTCCCGGCGCCCCGCCCACGGCCGCGCCATTGTCGCCGCGGCGGCGCGCCCGGTCAAGACAAACTCTCGCTTCGTAGCGGCGTGAATCGCGCGGTCATGCGCGGACGCGATCACCTTGCGTCGATCAGCAGCCGCCGCGTCCGCGGGCCGTCGAACTCGCACAGCCACACGCCCTGCCAGGTGCCCAGCACGAGCTGGCCGGCCTCGACCAGCACCGTCACGCTCGAGCCCATCATCGACGCCTTGACGTGCGCCGCCGAGTTGCCCTCGCCGTGGCGGTAGAACGGCTGCGACCAGGGCACCATCGCGTCGAGCTGGGCGAGCATGTCGTGCACGACGTCCCGGTCGGCGTTCTCGTTGATGGTGATGCCGGCGGTGGTGTGCGGCACGTACGCCACGACCCACCCGGCGTCGAGGCCCGCCTCGTCCACGGCCCGGCGAAGCTCCGGCGTGACCTCGACCATGTCGCTGCGGCTTCGGGTCCTGACCTGGACACTGATCATGCCCCCATCATACCCCCCTGCCGCCAAGCGCCTCCGCGGCAGCCCCCGGTGGCCCGGTGGTGCCTGGGCGGCGGAAGCCGGCCGACGCCCCATTCCCGGTGGCCCGCCGGCTCAAGCGCGGCTATAATCGTGACGATCCCTTCGGGGACGCTCTTTGACAATGGGGCCGACTGGCATCGACCGGACAGGGAAGGTCTGTGGTGGCACGCCGAGGTTGCACGTGGGCCTCGTTAATCAACGTGCACACTTATAAATGCCAACGACGATGTCGCTGGTCGGATCGGCTTCGAGCCGGTCCGCATGGCTGCCTAAAGAGCGGCCGCGTCTTCAGCTTGCTCGCCTGCGGCAAGTTGAAGGCGACAAATCAGCAGGCTCGCCCAAGGGTGGCGCCGAAGCGCCTGCGGGCTAAACCACACTGCGGCTGGACGTCGCGAAGGCTGTCGCCGGCCGCCGCGTCGTCGAGATCAAAGCGGCGACTAAGCGTGTAGAGGCCGCAGGCTGACTGTCACGGCACGGGGGTTCGAATCCCCCCGGCTCCATTGAAGCGGGTGTTCCAACCCGTCTCGACTCGAGACAGGGCCCATCGGCGCAAGCCGGTGGGCCCTTTCCATATACCGGTTGTGTCAAGGTTGTACGCGAATTGCGGGTGGCACGAGGCCGTTTCCGGTGACACGCCGCCAAGGGACTGTCGATGCTGGGGATCGCGCGGCGGGGTGAGCGGCAGGCTCAAATGCGCGGCCGCGCCGCAGCAGCGTCAATGTCCCCAGCCCCAGCAGCTGGGTGGCACGCCACACCCAAGCCGTTGTTTGAATGCCT
>SKPT01000487.1 GCA_007119405.1 Phycisphaeraceae bacterium | reverse complement strand
CTTCGCGTCCTTCGCCCGCTTCGCTTCTTCGCGGTTTCTCAAGCTCACCACACGATCAGCACCAGCAGGAGCGCGATCAAGCCGTTATGGACGAAATGGGCCGTGACCGCACCGAGGATGCTGCCGCGCCATTCGCGGATCAGCGCGAGCACCAGGGCGATGCTCATGAGCACGGGCACGCCGGCGGCGCCCTGAGGGTGGATGACGGCGAAGAAGAAGCCGACGACCAGGGCCGAGACGAGCACGCCCGCGGCGCGGCGCATGTGGTGGTAGAAAGCGCCGCGGAAGACCAGCTCCTCGACGATCGGGGCCCAGACGAGCGCCAGCAGGAGCATGCCGATGGCCATGAGGGGCTCGGGGTCGGCCAGCTCGCGCTGGACGGGGTGCTCCGGCGCCAGGCCGGTGTAGTGGATCAGCAGCAGGGTCAGGACAAAGCCGACGGCGAGGATCGGCAGCCCGGCGACGTAGCCGACGATGCCCGCGCCCATCTCGCGGAGGATGCCCCGGCCGCGGCTGAGCCCCATGCCGCGGGCGAACGCCGCCCAGCCCACGCCGCGGGCCAGCGGCCAGAAGAGCGTCAGCACCAGCAGCAGTGGCACGGCCGGGCTCAGCCGCACGCCCAGCCGGGCCTCGATGACCGCGGACAGGACCGTCAGCCCGATCCAGGCGACGAGGAAGACCGCCACGGTCTCCAGGAACACGCCCGTGGGCGTGCGGCGGGAGGGGCGGTAGGCCCGGCGGATCTTGCCGACGGCGAGGGCGACGATGGCCACGACCAGGAGGGCCAGGCCGGCGAGCAGACCCAGGCCCACCCCGGCGAGCACGGCCGTCATCCCCGCCAACGTCCGCGAGGCCTGGGCGAGGACCGCCTGCCGCTGCGGGTCGTCCGCGTCCAGGCCGTGGGTCAGCGCCAGGCGGCCGAACCAGGTCCGCCGCTGGAGCAGGGCGTCGCGCTGGGCGTCCGTGATCGCTTCTGGTCCCTGGCGATACAGTGTCTCGAGGGCGTCCAGGTCCGCCAGCAGGTCACCGCCCGCCCCCCGGCGCAGGTTGTCGATGCGGGCCAGGGCCGCGTCGCGGCCGGCCGACTCGGCTTCGAGGACGACCAGGGCCACGGCCTCATGGTCGGCGACCGGCGGCCGGGCCAGGCTCCGCAGCACGTCCGCCGACACGGGGTTGGGCGCATCCGGGCGCGTCGGCAGCATCCGCTCCAGCGCCACCGTCACCCGGCCCACGGCCACGAGCTCCGGGTTCGGCGGCGCGTCGGGGTCCACCGGCGCCGGCTCCGCCTGGGCCTGGAGCCAGACGAGCAGCGCCACCGCCAGCACAATCGCCACCCATGCCATGCGCGGTCGGCCGCGGACAGCGGCACGGCGGGGCGGGGGTTGATCGGGCATTTGCGTCATGGGCACGGGCCTCGGCCGGGCATGGTACGCGGTCTCGCAACGGCGGTGCTTGTCTGGCCGTGTCCTGGCGTCACGTCTTCACACTGGCGGAGCAGCCGTCAATCGGCCCCGCCACGGCCGGGACCACCGCTCCGGCTTCATAAGGGCCCACCGGCTATGATGCCTGATCCGATGACCCCAAGCGTGCTCATCCTGCGAACGGCCGGGACCAACTGCGACCGCGAGCTGGCCCACGCCTTTGCCATCGCCGGCGGCCGGCCGACGACGCTGCACCTGCACCGCCTGATCGAGCAGCCGGATCGCGTCGGCGGCTTCGACATCATCGCCATCCCCGGCGGGTTCAGCTACGGCGACGACATCGCGGCCGGGCGCATCTTCGCCCACCGGCTGCGGCGTCGGCTGCTCGATCCCCTGCGCGACGCGGTCGCCCGCGGCGTGCCGGTGATCGGGATCTGCAACGGCTTCCAGGTGCTGGTCAAGCTCGGGCTGCTGCCCGACCCGGCGGCGGCGAGGCAGCGGCTGACGCTGGCGGACAACGTCAGCGGCCGGTTCGTGGATCGCTGGGTCAGGCTCGACGCTGCGGCGGATTCGCCATGCATCTGGACGCGCGGGCTGGGGCGTTTCGAGCTGCCGGTGGCCCACGCCGAGGGCCGGCTGGCCGGCGAGCCGGGCGTGATCGACGAGCTGGCCGGGCGCGGGCAGTTGCCGCTGCGCTACACGGCCGAGGACGACCCCAACGGCTCGACGGGCCACGTCGCGGGGGTGTGCGACCCCAGCGGCGTGGTGCTTGGCCTGATGCCGCACCCGGAGCGCTACGTCGAGCCGACGCAGCACCCGGCCTGGACGCGCCGGGCCGCGGATGAGGTGGCGCCGGGCCTGCGCTTCTTCGAGAACGCCATCGCCCACGTGCGCGAGCGGGCGGGCAGTGCCGCGCGGGCGTGAGGCAGGCAGCTCACGCGGCTTCGTGCTCGCCCGGCTGGGTCCGAAAGCTCCGCGTCACCGCCGCCGCCGTCACGCCATGGACCACGACCGACCCGACCACGAGCAGGCACGCCACGGGCCAGAGCACCTCGGCCGCGAGCTCGCCCAGGTGCGCCTCGACGTGCAGCGCGTAGAACAGCGCCGCCACGCCCATGGGCCCGAACCAGCCCAGCACGAGCGCCTCGCGCCGGCCATGCACCAGCCGAATCCGCCGGCGCATCAGCCACATCGCCGGGAGTCGGCGCAGCGCGAGCACCAGGGCCGTGAGCACGAGCACGGCCGGGCCCAGCTCGCGCCACGCCTGCCAGGGCAGGACCAGCCCGAGGAACACGAAGATTGGCAGCAGGAAGAAGCGGTTGACGGTCTCCTGCACGCGCTCCTCCTCGTGCCGCTCGTGAACCGTGACCACCGCCACGAACGCCCGGCCGGCGACGAACACCGCGAGGATCCCGTTGCTCGCCACGAGGTCGGCCAGGCCCAGCGCCACCAGCGACAGCGCCAGCGAGTAGGCCAGCAGGGACGTCTGCTCGATGGTGTGACGGCGTTCGGCCCATTCCAGCAGCCGCCCGGCGGCGTGGCCCAGCAGCGCCCCGATGACGATGGCGCCGAGCACCTGCCAGACGATGACGTGGAGGCTCCACCACCCCAGCGCCGCCGGGGCGCTGTGGGTCAGCAGCAGCACGGGCAGCATGACCAGGGCGATCGCCAGCCCGTCGTTGGCGCCCGACTCGGCGGTGATCGTCTGGCGCAGGTGGGCCGGCAGGTAGCGCTGGGCGAAGCGCCCGACGACGATCGAGTTGGCCAGCACCGGGTCGGTCGGGGCGGCGATGGCGCCGATGAGCAGGGCGGTGAGCCAGCTCACGCCGAGCACCGCCCACGCCAGCGCGCCGCCGACCAGCCCCATCGCCAGCATCACCGGGCCCAGCAGCATGGCCATGGGGACGAGGTGTCGGCGGAAGAAGCCGCGCGGCAGGCGCATGGCCGCGCCCATGAGCCCGATGGCGATCGTCAGCCGCGCCACCACCTCCATCATCTGCCGCTCGTCGCCCCAGGCTTGCGGGGTGAGCCAGCCCAGCGCGGCCGGTCCCAGCAGCACCCCGGCGGCGAGGGCGAGCATGTGCTCGGAGACGGGCGACTGTCGCAGTCGGCCGGAGAAAAGCCCGATCATCAGCACGATGCTGCCGATGACGGTGATGGCCAGGTCAAAGCTCATGCCCGAGGGTAGCGCGCTGCTGGGGGAGCGGGGTTCCGGGATCGGGATCCGCAGAGGCGTCGGCCTGACACCACTCCGGGCGTTGAGACACTGTGCGGCCCCCGGTCCCCGACCCGACGCCAACTCACCGCGGCGGGCCGAGGATTGCCCGCAGCCGACCGTCCGCCGCCTCCAGCCGCCGCTGCGCTTCGGCCGCGTCCACGTCGAGGCGCGCCATGACCAGCGCCAGCTTGACCCGTCCGCCGGCGCGATCGAGGCAATCTCGGGCCTGGTCCGGCGGCAGGTCCGTCTGGCTGGTGAGGATGCGCAGCGCGCGGTCGCGCAGCTTGGCGTTGCTGGCCCGCAGGTCGATCATCAGGTTGCCCCACGTCTTGCCCAGGGCGACGAAGGCGGTGGTGGTGATCATGTTCAGCGCCAGCTTCGTGGCCGTGCCCGCCTTCAGCCGCGTCGAGCCGGTGATGACCTCCGGGCCCACGGGCAGCTCGATGAGGTGATCGGGCGCGGGCGTCGGGCGGTCGCGCAGGCGCGCGATCCGGGCCAGGGGCACGCAGGTGAGCATTCCCGTCGTCGCCCCGCGGTGCGCCGCTTCGGCCAGCGCGCCCCAGACGTAAGGGGTCGTGCCCCCGGCGGCGATGCCCAGCACCACGTCGCAGCGTGACACGTCCAGGGCGGTGATCGCCGCCGCGCCGGCCGGTTCGTCGTCTTCGGCCGCCTCGCCGGCGCGGCGCAGGGCCGCGTCGCCGCCGGCGATGACGCCCACGACCTGCTCCGGGTCGCTGTGGAAGGTCGGCGGACATTCCGAGGCGTCGAGCACGCCCAGGCGTCCGGACGTGCCCGCGCCGAGGTAGATCAGCCGCCCGCCGTCGCGCAGGGCGGCCGCCACGGCGTCGACAAGCCGGGCGAGCCGGGGGATCGCCTGCCGCACAACGCCGGCGATGGTCGCGTCCTGGTCGTTGATGACGCGCAGCACGTCGGCCGTCGCCAGCGTGTCCAGCGCTGCCGAGGCGGCGAGGCGCTGCTCGGTCGCCAGCTCGCCGCGCGTCGGCGGTGGTGTCGCGGGTGGATCAGGCGCGGCGTCGTGGCACATGGTGTGGCGTAGCGTACCGCGTCGGGTGGCCGGGGCGACGCGGGCGTGCCAGGGCCCGCGACCCCTTCGGGATGTTGGTGGCACCCATCTCATACACGTTCCTACACTGGTGGCCATGATCATCGACGCCCACACCCACGTCTGGAAGCGCTGGCCCTACAAGCCCGAGCCGCCCGACGCCGCCACGCGCGGCGATGCCGAGCTGCTCATCCACGAGATGGACGCCCACGGCGTTGACGAGGCGATCGTCATCTGCGCCAGCATCAGCGGCAACCCCGACAATGCCGCCCACGCCGCCGCCCAGGCCCAACGCTTCGCCGGCCGGCTGCACCTGTTCCCCGACGTCGACTGCGAATGGCACGACACCTACCACGCCCCCGGCGCGGCCGCGCGGCTCGAGGCGGCGGTGCAGCGCGGACGCGACGCCGGCATGAGCGTGCCCGGCTTCACGCACTACCTGCGCAACGACGACGACGGGGCATGGCTGCTCGGCGACGAGGGCGAGGCGTTTCTCGCCGCGGCTGAGCGATCGGGCCTCATCGCGAGCCTGTCGATCAAGCCCCACGCCCAGCCGGCGCTGCGCGAGGCGGCGCGGCGGCACCCCGGCGTCGCCTTCCTCTGCCATCACCTCGGCTGGGCCCAGGCCGACGAGCCGGCCCCGTACGCCGAGCTGCAACAGGTGCTGGACTCGGCGGCCGCGGACAACATCTGCGTCAAGGTGTCCAACTTCTCCCACGCCGCGGCGCTCAAGTGGGACTTCCCCTACAAGCCCGTGCAGCGCATCGTCAAGGCGCTGTACGAGCATTATGGGGCGCAGCGCCTGTGCTGGGGCTCGGACCATCCCGTGGTGCGGCGCTCGATGACCTATCGCCAGGCGATCGAGTCGTTCCGCCATCACTGCGATTTCGTGGGCGAGGATGATCGGCAGCGGATCCTGGGCGGGACGATGCGGGGGCTGTTGGAGGGAACCACCGATGCATGATGATGCATGATGATGGGGAGGCGGCGGTTGGGCGCGGGGTGAGTGCTCCGGCCCCCCTCCCTTCGGGAGGGGCTGGGGGAGGGTGTCACCTGCCGCCTCGCGTCTGCCCGCGCCGGTACGTCGGCTGCAACGACGCGTGGGTCGATCGAGCACGCAGGGTGGTTCGGGCGCACCCTCCCCCGGCCCCTCCCGGAGGGAGGGGGGTAGGGGCCGGCTCCTCTCGAAGGGGGGTGGCGCTGCGATGCCTCAGTGCAGCTCGGCCTGATCCTCCGGCCCGACCTCGATGAAGGTCTGGCCGTTGTGCTGGCCTGTCCACGTCGCCGGCGTCCACAGGTCCGGCGGGGCCTGCCAGCTCCACACGTCGGCGAACCCTGGCCCGGTCACGAGAATCAGCGCCGCGTCCTGGCCGTCGGGCTCGATCGCCACCGTCAGCTCGCCATGCTCCCACGGATCGAACACGGCCGCGATGCTCAGCACATCCGCCTCGGCGGTCAGGCGGATCTGCTCGTAGCCCAGCGGGCTGTTGCGATGCTGCGCCGGCGACTCAACCACCTCGGCGCTCAGCTCGGCCGTCGCGGCGGCGACGAACGCCGTCGCCTCGCCCTCGGCCTCGAGCGCATAGCGCCCGTCGCCGAGCACCTGGGCCGACTCGCTCTGCACCAGCCACTGGATCTCGTTCGCCTCGTCGCCGCGGATGTCGTCGAAGATGAGCACGTACCGGCCCGGCACCCAGATCATCGACCGGCGGAAGCGGTCGATGCCCTCGTACGACGGCCCGGCCTCACCTTCGAAGACGAGCGTGCCGTCGTCGCCAAGCTTGTACGTCGTCGCCCGCGCCAGCTCGGTCATGTCGGTGTCGGCGACCGGCTGCATCCACATCCCGCCTTCGTTGACCTGCCCCTGGCCGTTGACGAGGATCGTGTTCTGCGCGGCGGTGAGCTTGTTGTAGGAATAGCCGTCCGTCTTGGCGATGATCTGCCCGCGGGCGTAGATCATGAAGCTGTTGGCGTCGGGGTCGTCGTGGGCGACGTTGATGTAGGAAAAGTCGCGCTCGTTGCGGTACTGGTTGAGCTTGTGCCCGCCGTAGGGGTAGTTCAGGAACACGGCCGCGACGTCGTCGGCCTGCCAGCCGTCGCGCACCGACGCCAGGCCGATGTCGGGGAAGTACCACGCCAGCGGCAGGTTCTCGACGCTGCCGCGCTCGACGCTCGAGTCGTACCAGAGCAGCGAGGGCCAGCCCAGCCACGCGGCCGTGGGGTGCCGCTCGTGCATGCGCAGGATCGCGTCGTGGTAGTCGGCGTCGCGGGTGAGCGCCACGGCCTTGTAGTGGTAGTTGCTGTAGCCGCCGAACG